>JACMKW010000447.1 GCA_014379885.1 Rhizobacter sp. | reverse complement strand
GCGCAGGCCGGCCAGTCGGTTGTGTTGATCGACCAGCGCAGTTTCCCGCGCGACAAGGTGTGTGGTGATGGCCTGATCCCAGACGCTCATGCGGCGCTGGCCAAACTGGGTGTGCTCGATGAGGTGATGTCGCGTGCGCAGGCCGCCGGCCATGTGGCCTGCATCGGCCCACGCGGTGGGCGCATCGACGTGCCTGGGCGATTGGCCGTGCTGCCGCGCCGCGAGCTTGACGAGATCGTCTGCCGTGGCGCTGTGCGCGCCGGTGCGCGCATGCACGCGCCGGTGCAGTTCGACGAACCGCTGCTCGATGCCAGCGGCCGTGTGTGTGGCGCCAAGGTGTCGCATGGCAAGGCGCAACGCGAGATCCAGGCCGGCTGGGTGGTGCTTGCCACCGGCGCCGTGCCCCAGGCGCTGATGGCTGCGGGCCTGTGCGAGCGCCAGACGCCCACCGGCGTGGCGTTGCGTGCTTATGTGAAAAACGATGCGATGGTCGGCCGCATCACCGAGCTCGAAGTGGTGTGGCACCACAAGCTGCGCCCCGGCTACGGCTGGATCTTCCCGTGCCGCGACGGCGTATTCAACATCGGTGCCGGCGTGGTCGACAGCCACAGCCAAGGCGCCGACGGCCGCCACCACATGCATGACGTAAACCTGAAGCGTGTGTTTGACAGCTTCTGCGAGTTCTATGCACCGGCACGCGAGCTCATGGCGGGTGGTGTGATGCAAGGCGGCCTGAAAGGTGCGCCGCTGCGTTGCACACTCGCCGGTGCTCGCTATACACGCGCGGGCCTGTTGGTGACGGGCGAGGCGGCTGGCAGCACTTATTCGTTCACCGGCGAGGGCATCGGCAAGGCGCTGGAAACCGGCATGCTCGCAGCGCAATCCATCCTGCAAGGGAATACCCAATCGCAAGACGACGCCACCGTGCGCCAGCGTTACGAGGCCAGCCTGCTGGCCCTGAAACCACGCTTCGATTTGTACGAACGCGCCAACCGCGTCAACGCCCACCCGTGGCTGATTGATCTGCTGATCTGGCGCGCCCGCAAGAGCCCGCGGCTGCTCAAGCGCATGAGCGGCGTGCTCAATGAAACCAGCAACCCGGGGAACCTGATCAGCGTCAAGGGTTTCACACGGCTGTTCACCGAGTAACGAAGATGAATGACCATGCTGACAAACGCGCGAGCCCGAGCGCACGGCCGCTCCGAAGCCGGGCTCGACACCCATGGGGGGTCGGCGCGTAGCGCCGGGGGGTCGTCATGTGCCAGCTTCTGGGCATGAACGCCAACACGCCCACCGACCTGGTGTTCAGCTTCACCGGCTTTTCCAAACGCGCTGAAGAGCACAAAGACGGCTTCGGCATAGCGTTCTTCGAAGACACCGGCGTGCGCTTGTTTGTCGACGCCCAAAGTGCCGCGCTCTCGCCGGTGGCCGAGATGGTGCGGCACTACCCCATTCGCAGCAGCAACGTCATCGCCCACATCCGCAAGGCAACGCAGGGGCGCGTGACGCTGCAGAACACCCACCCCTTTCAACGCGAGCTGTGGGGCCGCTACTGGGCCTTTGCCCACAACGGTGACCTGAAGAACTACGCACCACCGCTGCACGGCGCCTTTCGCCCGGTGGGTGACACCGACAGCGAGCGCGCCTTCTGCTGGCTGATGCAAGAGCTGGCCAAGGCGCATGCGGGTGTGCCGTCGATCACCGAGCTCACCGCCACGCTGGGCGAACTGGTGCCGCGCATTGCATCGCATGGCACCTTCAACTTCATGCTCAGCAACGGCCAGGCGCTGTGGGCGCATTGCTCCACCCACTTGCACTACCTGGTGCGCCAGCATCCCTTTCGCGCGGCTCACCTGCAAGACGACGACATGAGCGTTGACTTTGCTCAGCTCGCGCAGCCCACCGACCGCGTGGCGGTGGTCGTGACCGAGCCGCTCACCGCCAACGAAACCTGGGTGGCGTTTGCACCGGGCGAGCTGAAAGTGTTTGTCGATGGCAATGCCGTCGTGCTTTGAACCCAACCCGTACATCGAACCTGCAAGCCGAGACCCCCATGACCTTGCCCAACCCCCCCACCCCGCGCTTTGACACCTTCTACAAATACGACGCGCTGTCCAAGCTGCTGTTCGACTACGCCGACGCCTACCCTGCGCTGCTGCAGGTGGCGTCCATCGGCAAGAGCCATGAGGGGCGCGACATCTGGGTGGCCACCGTCACCAACACCGCCACCGGTGTGGCCGAAGACAAGCCCGCGTTCTGGGCTGACGGCAACATCCACGCCGCCGAGCTCACCGCCAGCACGGCTTGCCTGTACTACCTGCACCAACTGCTGTCGGGTTATGGCCAAGACCGCGAGATCACCGAGCTGCTCGACACCCGTGTGATCTACCTCTGCCCGCGCCTGAACCCCGACGGCGCCGAGCTGGCACTGGCTGATCGCCCGCGCCACATTCGTTCATCCACACGCCGCTACCCGTTTGACGAAGACACGGTCGAAGGCCTCACTGTGGAAGACGTGGATGGTGACGGCCGCATTCTTCTCATGCGCCTGCCCGACCCGATGGGCACCTACAAAAAATGCGCACAAGACCCGCGGCTGATGGTGGCGCGCGAGCCGGGTGAATTTGGTGGCGAGTACTACCGCCTGATGCCCGAAGGGCTGTTGAAGAACTTCGATGGCCTCAGCGTCAAGGTCAACAACGATGCTGAAGGGCTGGACCTGAACCGCAACTTTCCTTCGCAGTGGCGGCAAGAGTCGGAGCAGGTGGGTGCCGGCCCTTACCCGACCAGCGAGCCCGAGGTGCGTGCGATGGTCGACTTCATCGTCAAGCACCCCAACATCGGGGCGGCCATCAGCTACCACACGCACAGCGGCGTGATTCTGCGGCCCATGGGCACGCAGAGCGACGACGACATGATTCCCGAAGACCTGTGGGCCTACAAACGCTTCAGCACGCTGGGCTCCACGCTCACCGGCTACCCCGCCCTCAGCATCTGGCACGACTTCAAGTACCACCCGAAGGAAACCATCACCGGCACGCAAGACTGGGTTTACGAACACCTCGGTGCGCTGTTCTGGGTGGTCGAGATCTGGTCGCCCAACAAGGAGGCTGGCATCACCGACTACAAATGGATCGAGGGGTACCGCGACCACCCCGTCGAAGACGACCTGAAGCTGCTGAAGTGGAGCGACGAACAATGCGGCGGCCAGGCCCATGTGGACTGGAAGCCGTTTCACCACCCGCAGCTCGGCGCGGTGGAGATCGGCGGCTGGGACAAGATGAACTACTGGCGCAACCCGCCGCCCCATTTGCGCGAGCGCGAGGCGGCACGCTTCCCGAAGTGGATGACACAGATCGCGCTCAGCCTGCCCAGGCTCGAAGTGCTGCGCACCGAAGTCCGGGCCCTGGGCGCAGACACCTGGCGCGTTCGCTTCGCGGTGGCCAACAGCGGCTACCTGCCGAGCAACATCAGCAAGCGGGCGATCGAGCGCAAGGTCGTGCGCGGCACGGTGTTCCAGATCCACCTGCCGCCGGGGGTGAGCCTGAGCAGCGGCCGTGAACGCACCGAAGGCCCGCACCTGGACGGGCACGCGCCGAAGAACACGCTGCAGGCCTTCCTGCCCAACCGCGACATCACGGCCGACCGCGCGGTCGTCGAATGGGTCGTGCAGGGCAAGGCCGGCACGCGCATCGCGCTGACGGCAACGGCCGACCGCGCGGGCACGGTGCGCACCGAAATCACGCTGGACTGAAGCAAAACTCCACGCTCGCTTCGCATGCCGTGGCCCGCTATCGCCCGGTGCGGACATTCGTCCGAAGTGTCGTAGCGGGCCAAGTACGCTGGGTACCGGGCTCCGCTCATGTCCCCCGGCCCAGCTTGCTGCGCAAGCTGGGCCTCCTCCTTTACTTCGCTGCGCCCGGCACCCAGCGTCCTCGGCCTGCCACCCTTGCGGCGCGCCTGCCCTTGGCGCGCCACCCGTGGTGCCTGAGCGGGCGATTGGGGTGCCCTGTGGAGCGAAGTAAAGGAGGAGCCCCAACTTGCGCAGCAAGTTGGGGCGGGGGACATGAGCGCAACAGGGCACCCCAAGCGCACGCGATCGCCGCAGGCCCAACGCCTGCACCGGGCCGATACCGGGCCACGGCGTCAGAAGCGAGCGTTGGGGCTTCATCTCAGCGGCTCACTGCG
>JACMKW010000446.1 GCA_014379885.1 Rhizobacter sp. | reverse complement strand
CGTGGCAGCGGCATCGGCTTGTCACTGGTGGCGCGCATCGCCAGCCTGCACGCCGCCACGCTGGAGGTGAGTGAGGGGCTGGACGGGCGAGGCTTCGGCATCACGCTGCGGTTTGAGGTGCCTGCCACACAGACCTCACCACCAGCGCCTCACCAATCCGACAGCGCCCTCTCGGCCGCCGCTCTGGCGTGAATGGCCGTGGTGTCGAACAGCGGCAGCGCAGAGTCGGTCTGATCGACCAGCAAAGAAATCTCGGTGCAACCCAGGATGATGGCCTGCGCCCCCTGGCTCGCCAGCTCGGCCATCACACGCCGGTATTCAGACCGAGACGCAGGCAGCACGTGACCGAGGCACAGCTCGTCGTAGATGATGCGGTGAACGATCTCACGGTCGTCAGCATTCGGCACCAGCACGGTGAGCCCATGGCGTTCACGCAGGCGGTCTCGGTAAAAGTCTTGCTCCATCGTGAAGCGGGTGCCCAACAAGCCCACGGTCTCATGGCCAGCGCGCTTGATCTCAATAGCCGTCGGATCGGCAATGTGGAAAAGCGGAATCGAAACCGCGGCATCGATGTGCGAAGCCACCTTGTGCATGGTGTTCGTGCACAGCACCAGGAACTCGGCACCCGCCGATTCGAGTGACCGGGCTGCGTCGGCCAGCAAGGCGCCCGCGGCTTGCCAATCACCCAGGTGTTGCAGCCGCTCCACCTCGTGGAAGTCAACGCTGTACAGGATCAGCTTCGCCGAGTGCAAACCACCCAATGACGCTTTCACCGTTTCGTTGATCTGCCGGTAATACGGAATGGTGGATTCCCAACTCATCCCACCGATGAGACCAATGACTTTCATGAGCAACTCCGGACGGCATGCAGCTTGGCCGTGGAGCGTACTTCAGGCCACCGCCTTGAGCACTCCGAGAGTTCACCAATCAGCAGGGCGATCCTTGCCGTGAACAAGGGCGCGGCCCCACAACGGGGGCCGTGTTCGCTTCTTACTTGCCTTGCTCGGCAGCCTTTTCCTTGCCAGTCTTGATGTCGATCGACGGGACGGTGATGGTTTCCTTTTCGGTAACCACCTTGGGCACCGTCACCACGGTTTCCTTCTTGGTGACGTTCACGTCGGGAGTCGTGACTTCGTACTTGGGCACGGTCACGTTGCCTTCTTGCGTCTTTTTCACATCGCAGCCCACGAGGCCAAGGGAAGCGGCGGTCACCAGAGCGGCCAACAAAGTATTTGCGTTCATGCAGTTCTCCTATCAACAAAAAGAAGCTTGCATTCTGGGGAGACGTTCGCGCAAACCCGATCAGCGAAGGCCCGATCGCCGTGTAGGCGTTGACCGCTATTGCGTGCCAGTCAAGAGCGGACGATGCGCCTCAGATAGTGTGGCGCCTGCCCCTGCGAAAAGCGGTCAGGCAGGTCGAGGAGGTGCACTGCTTCAGGGCGTCGCCGCACGTTCCTTGAACGGCGCCTGATAGAGCCACAACGAGCGCCCGTCGGCGCACTGGTGCACGACGGTGGGCTGCAAATCGGTGGCCTCGAACTCCAGGCTCGCCATCCACGCACCACAGCGCAACTCGCGCGTCGCCTTGCGCACCGCGCGCGGCATGCTCTCGGGGCGCTGGAACAGGTAGACCATGGCATAGGGCGTCCAGTCGGCTGTCCAGATGTCAGCACGCTTCACGCGTGCAGGCACACGCAACCAACGGCAGCGCAGTGCACAAGCAACGCGCAGCGGCCAGCTCCATTCGAGGCCTTCGAGCCGGGCCTGCGGGAATTGTGTGTGCAGTTCGCGCAAGGCGTCGCCCATGCCGCAACCCGCATCGACCACACGCGGAGACCCACCATCCAGCCAGACCACGCGCGACAAGCCTGTCAAAGCGCCGGCTGGCGTGGGGAACATCGGCGCATCGCGCCAGGTGTGCAGTGGGTACAGGGCGAACAAGGCCAGCAGCGGCAGCAACCAGCCCCAGGCCGGGATGCTGCCGGCGATGCCGGAAGCCAGCACCGAAAGCGGAAAGCCCAAGGAGATGAACACCCGGCGCCAGCGCCGAACGCTCAGCAGGCTGAGCACGCCGCCGATCGTCGTGGCCAGCAGCAGCGCTGCCCAGTCACGTGCGGCCAGCGCCTGCAGGCCGTAGAAGATGCCCCAGCACAAGGCCCAGACGAGGAGAGCGGGAAGTGGCCACATGGCGCGAAACCTAAGGCTACACGCTCAGCGGGGCGAGCGTCGGGCGGCTCTCCAGCCGGCCCCCGCGAGCCGCGGGACGCGGCTTGCGCTCCGGCCGT
>JACMKW010000445.1 GCA_014379885.1 Rhizobacter sp. | reverse complement strand
CGCGCCATGCCTTCGATCAGGTGGCGATTGACGCTGTGCCCGATGCCAAACGCAAACACGTTGGCCTGGTTGAGGTTCTGGCGGATCAGCTGGAACACCTCGGCTTCGACGCTCACATAACCGTCGGTCACCACCACCACGCTGCGCGACACATCGTCGGCCTTGGGTAGCGAGGCAATGCGCCGCAGCGCCGGCACGATCTCGGTGCCACCACCACCGGCCGTGGTGTTGAGTGCCTTGATGGCTTGGTCGATGTTGGCGCGCGAGGCTGGCACCGAGGCGGGTGACAGCATGCGGCTGCTGCCCGAGAACAGCATCACGTTGAAGGTGTCGTTGGCGCGCAGGCCGTTGAGCAGCTCGCGCATCAGCACCTTGGCGGTGTCGAGCGGGTAGCCGTGCATGGAGCCCGAGATGTCGACCACGAAGATGTAGTCGCGCGGATTGATCTGCTTGCTGTGAACGGCCTTGGGCGGCTCGATCATCGCGAGGAAGAAGTTCTCGTTCTCACCACGGAACAGCATCAGGCCCGACTCGAGGCGGTCACCGGCCAGCCGGTAGTTGAGGATGAAGTCGCGGTTGTTGGCGGGTTTGTCTGAGGCTTTAAGCGACACGGCTGCATGCGTCGTGCCGGCGCCATCGACCATCACGTCGTGCGACGGCGAAACAATCTCCTTCACCGCCACCGGCGTGTCGAGCGTGATGCGCAAAGTGAACGCCGTGGCCGAAGGCTCGCCGCTTTTCAGATAAGCGCCACCAATCGGGCTCGTGCCACTCGGGCTGTTGTAGCGCGGGCCCACCACGGTCGGGAACACAAAGCCATACACCGCATCCCGCGGCGTCAGCAGCTCGGTGTAGCGCAGCTCCACCGCCACGTCGTCGCCGGGCAGGATATTGGCCACGTTCATCTCGAACACGTTGGGCCGCTGCTGCTCCAGCAACGCGGTGGTCTTGCCCTCGCGCTTGGCCGCCTGGTATTCGATGCGTGCTTGCTGTTTCTCCTTGATGCGCGCGGTGAGCAGCCGGTCGCCCAGGCGCACGCTCATCGCGTGCACCGCAGCCTGAGTGGAGCCGGGGAAGATGTAGCGCGCCTCGATCGGGCGCTGGCCCTCGTTGCGGTAGTGCTGGGTCACCGTCACATCGGCGATCACGCCGACGATGCGCACATCGACCTGGGTCGACTTCAGCGGCAGCCGGTCGGTGCCCGGTTCACCACTGTTGACGGCGAAGTACGGGCTCTCGGCCTTCAGCGCCTGGGAGTCGTCGGCATGGGCTGGTGACCAGAACAGCATCAGCACGGCGGAGAACAGCGACAACAAAATGCACCACATGACCCGCCCCGTGCGGGTCAGCGGATGCAGTGGCATCTTGTAGTGAAGATGGCGCGTGCGGGGCATGGTGAGTTCTCCTTGGCGGCACCACCAACGCGGTGGGCATGGCAACAAGGATCAAGCGCCGATGCGAAGCGGGTTTGAAGCCTGACACGGCGTTTGTGAAGGCTGCATGAAGTGCGCGGCCTGCTCGATACTGGCGGCCTTCCCCAACCTCACTCAGGAGCCAACGATGAAAGTGTTCGTGATGTCGTGTGTTCTGGCGCTCGCCGCCGCCCCCGCCATGGCCAAACCCTGCGAGGAACTCAAGACCGAGATCGCCGCCAAGCTCGACGCCAAGCAAGTCACCGGCTACACGCTGGATATCGTCGACACCGACAAGGTGGGTGACGGCAAGGTGGTGGGCAGCTGCGACGGCGGCAGCAAGAAGATCGTCTACGTCAAGGGGAGGTGAGTCAGGCCGCGGCCTGATCGCTGAGCGGCAACGACAAGGTGGCCAGCGCGCCACCTTCGGCTGCATTCGACAGCGTCACCCGGCCTTCGTGCAGCTCGGCGATCTCCTTGACGAAGGCCAGGCCGAGACCGGTGCTCTTCTTGTGCGTGTGCGGCCGGGCCAGCGAGTAGAACTTCTCGAACACCTTGTCTTCGGCGTAGTCGGGAATGCCCGGGCCGCGATCGCGCACGGTCACATCCACGGTGCGGCGATGTCTCACCAGACCCAGGGTCACGGTGCCGCCGAGGGGCGAGAAGTCGAGCGCGTTGTCGATCAGGTTGGACAAGGCGCGCTGCAGCAAGAAAGCATCGGCCTCGACCGTGGCGTCGTCCCCTTCCAGCACCACGATCTGCAAGCCGCGCGCAGCAGCCGTTGGTTGAGCACTGGAGGCCAGCTCCTGCAGCAAGGCCCGCACGGCGATCGGCGTGGTGGCGTCCAGGTTGCGCCGCGATTCGAGCGCGGTGAGTTCCATCATGCGATCCACCAGCTCCTGAATGCGCTGGGTCTCGCGCACGATGTTGCCGATAAAGCGCACACGGTCGGCATCGGGCATGGGCTCTTGCAGCAGCTCGGCCGCACCGCGAATCGCCGAGAGCGGGCTCTTCACCTCATGCGTGAGCGTCTGCACGTAGTCGGCCACGTAGTTGCGGCCCGCGAGTGCATCACGCATCTCGTCGTAAGCCGCGCCGATGGCACCGAGCGCACGCCGGCCCAGGCGCGGCAGGTTGAAGGTTCGCTGCGAGCGCACATAGCGCACGTAATCGGCGAACACGCCAAACGGTCGCACCAGCCACACCGACACGATCACCACGAACAGCAGCACCGCCACCACCGAGATCGTGCCCACCCACAAGGTCTTGCGCCGCGCCGCTTGCACGAACTGGCCGAAGCTTTGCACAGGCTTGCCCACGCTCACCGCACCGATGATCTGATCGGCCACACGAATGGGCGCCGCCACGTACATCACCGAAGTGCGTGCGTCGTTCTCTACATCGGGGGTGGTGCGTGCACCGTAGTCACCCAGCAAAGCCAGGCGCACGTCGCGCCATTGCGAATAGTCGGCCCCCACGGCGCGGTGGGTCGAGTCGAACACCACACGGCCACCGCGGTCGACCACGGTGAGCCGCATCTCGACCCGTGTTTTTTCGAAGCCGTAGATGTTGGCCTTGAAGCGCCGCGCGTACAACGCCTGGAACACCGGGCCGAGTGCGTCGGCTTGCAGCGTGCCGTCGCGCGACACACCTTCGATCAGCGTGGCCAGCAACTGCGCCGTCTCGACCAGCGACTCTTCAGCCGACTCGCGGTAGCGTGGGTCGATCTCTTCGAGCTGGCGGTACATCAGTAGGCCGACACCCATGACGTAGGCCAACAGAATCCCGAGGAAGATGCGGGTTCGTTTGGTCACACCGGCAATGACGATGGCAGGTCTTCAGCCAACGCATACCCGCTGCCGCGGTGAGTGCGGATCGGCTCCAGGGTGGGTGCCACGGCCTTCATCTTGGCGCGCAGCGTTTTAACGTGGGCATCGACCGTGCGATCCAGGCTCTCGGTGGAGTCGTCCCACACCTTGTCGAGCAAGGTATCGCGCGAGAAGACATGGCCGGGTCGCGACGCCAGCGTCTGCAAGAGGCCGAACTCATAGCGAGACAGCTCCAGCAACGCGCCGTAAAAACGGATTTGCCGTTTGCCCTCGTCCACCGTGATCGGCAGCACCGGCACCGCGGGCGGCGCTGCTGTTGGCTTGGCCGCACTGCGTCGCAGAATGGAGCGCACCCGCGCCACCAGCTCGCGTGGCGAAAAAGGTTTGGCCACGTAGTCGTCGGCGCCGAGCTCGAGGCCGACCACACGGTCGATCTCGTCGCTGCGGGCGGTGAGAAACACAACAGGGACGTCGCTGAATTCGCGCAGGCGTTTGAAGACCTCGAAGCCGCTGGTGTCGGGCAAGCCCACGTCGAGGATCACCAGCGCGGGCGGCTGGGCTCGCACCTGTGCCACCGCTTCTTCTCCCGTAGCGACCCAGGCGGGGTCGAAGCCCTCGGTACGCAATGCGTACTGAAGGGTGTCCGCGATGCCAGGTTCGTCTTCGACGATCAAGACGCGTGGTTTCATTCCGCGGGCAAGAAGCCTTCGATGGACAAGTAACGCTCGCCGGTGTCGTAGTTGAAACCGAGCACCGTGGCGCCCTTGGGCAGATCAGGCAGCTTCTGAGCGATGGCCGCCAGCGTGGCACCCGACGAGATGCCCACCAGCAAGCCCTCTTCGCGCGCCGAACGGCGGGCGTATTCGCGGGCCGCTTCGGCTTCGACCTGGATCACGCCGTCCAGCAGATCCACATGCAGGTTCTTCGGGATGAAACCGGCGCCAATGCCTTGAATCGGATGCGGGCTGGGCTTGCCGCCGCTGATGACGGGCGACGCACTGGGCTCCACGGCAAACACCTTCAGCTTGGGCCACATGGCTTTCAGTACCTTGGCGCAACCGGTGATGTGGCCGCCGGTGCCCACGCCGGTGATGAGCGCTTCAATGCCGCTCGGGAACGCGGCCGCAATCTCTTG
>JACMKW010000444.1 GCA_014379885.1 Rhizobacter sp. | reverse complement strand
CCAGCCTCGGTGAGATGCTCGCCCAGCTGCTCAAAGGTACCGCCGTAGCCTTGCTCCATCGACGAGCGCAAGTCGTCGAAGTACTGCCGCTCTTGCGCTGATGCACCGAAGGGCTGGGCGCGCAGCAGCACGGTGGTGCTGCCGGCCTGCTCGGTGAACGTGACGGCGTTTTCAATTTCAAGCGGGCAGTCTTCGCTGAAAGGTGCACGTGCGATGCCGCAGTGTTCGTTGGCAAACGAGTTGAGCCACACGATGCGCTCAAGCGGTGCAATCTCGCGGTAGTTGAAGCGGCCCCACATGGCGGGTGAGCCGTCGAACTGCATGGCGTAGTGGAAGAACCCACCGGGACGGAACTCCATGCGGCCCACCTTGATGGTGCAGCCCTTGGGGCCCCACCAATGCTGCAACTGCTCGGCATCGCTCCACGCCTGCCAGACACGGCTGCGTGGGGCCTTGAAGACCCGCGTCATCTCGAACACTGGGTTCGGGTGGGTGTGGTCAGGGGTTGCGGACATTTTTCTTTCCTTTGGTGATGCGGGGTGCGGTGTTGGGTGCGGCAGATTGCAGATAAGCGTCGAGACGGTCGAAGCTGTGTTCCCAAATCGAGCGGTAGGCCTCAACCCAGCTCGCCAGTTCTTTCAACGGTTCGGCCTCCAGGCGGCAAGGGCGCGTTTGTGCGGCGCGGCCGCGAGAGACAAGCCCGGCTCGCTCCAGCACCTTGATGTGCTTGGAGATGGAAGGCTGGGTCATGTCAAACGGCTCTGCCAATTCGTTGACGGTGGCTTCGCCCGAAGCCAGCCGCGCGACGATGGCCCGGCGGGTAGGGTCGGCGAGTGCAGCGAACGCCTTGTTCAGGCTGTCAGGGGACATTACGGTGCCATTCAGTTATATAGCTGATTGTGAATATAAAAGAGGCGCGCGAGTCCGTCAACCACCAACAGCGGCGTCAAGGCGCTGGCAGGCCGAACAGCGCTGCGCCGTTGTCCCAGGCAATGCGGCGCGCTGCCGCGGGTGGCAGATCGCCGAGCCAGCGGCGGGCTTGCTGCATCAGGTTTTCGTACTCGTCCCAGCGGGCGTTGACCCAGGTGTCAGAGCCCACCAGAAAGCGTTCTGGTTTTTCGCTCAGCAAGGTTTTCCACGCAGGGCTCAACCGGCCGTCACCTTCCGTCAGCCCCGGGCGGTAAGACAGTTCACCCATCAGCGTCGGGTGGCGTTGCAGCAGCGCACGCACACGCTCGATGGGCGCACCGTCAATGCCGCTGTGCGCCCAGATCAGCCGAACCTTGGGCGCGTGGGCAAAGAGCTTCTCGACCGCCACGTCGTCCACGTGGGCCAGCACCACCAGGTCGCGCTCTTGTGCCAGCTGCATCAGGCGCCGTGCGGTGGGGCCATCGGCATTGGCGCTGTCGTAGAGGTGGAATTCACCCAGGCCACGGTAGGGCCCGGCCTCAGTGCCGGCAGCCAGTTCGCGCAGCACCATCTCCACGATACTCGGGTCGGCGTGCCAGCCGGTGTAGTCGGCGCGGTTGCGGTACAGGCGCACAAACGGCACAACGGTCACACCCGCCTTGCGGGTGGGCTCGCGGGCGGCGGCGAGCGCCTTGGTGCCGTCGTTCGGGCGGCTGTTGGCAATGACCCCACGCACGCCGCTGCGCTGCATGCGGCCCAGCACGTCGGCAATGGGGTACGGCGCGGCGGCCTCCACGTTGTAGTGCATGTGCGCATCGAACAACGGGCCGGTGTAGGGCGTGGGTTGCGCCCACGCAGGCCCGGCGAGGAGTGCGAGGGCCAGGGCAATCAGCTTCAACATGTGGCAGACCGTGGAGTGGCGGGCGAGCAGCAAGGTACATCAAACACGCGTTGGGCGTCACCTGAAGGTGTCAGCACGCAGTTCTCGCACAGGTAGCATTGGCTGACCCTCATCACGCCACGCGCCACCAGAGAAAGAAAGCCATGTTCAATCACATCATGATCGGCTCGAACGACATCGAGCGATCAAAACGCTTCTACGACGCAGTGCTCGCAACACTCGGGGCGGGAGAGCCAATGCGAAATACCGCACCTACTGGCCACACCCGGCTCTTCTACCGACACGAAGGCGGCGTCTTTTGCGTCAGCGAGCCTATCAACGGTGAAGAAGCAAGTGTTGCCAATGGCGGCACCATCGGCTTCAAGTGCAGTTCACCTGAACTGGTACGCAAGTTCCACGACACAGCCGTTGCGCATGGTGGCATCTCCATCGAAGAACCACCCGGCCTTCGCCAAGGCGAAATGGGGTCTCTGCACTTGGCCTATGTCCGTGATCCTGACGGACACAAACTCTGCGCTATTCATCGCCCCAAGCAGGATCGTTGAAGCTGCCGCGTTCCAATCGGGCACGCTCGAACAAGGCATTCAACTCGGGCTGCGGGATCTGCTGCCCGGCATACAACACCGTGCCGTGTTCACGCAGCTCTTGCGCACTGCGCCGCACCAGGCCCAACACCGAGCGGGCGATGGAGCCACCGACGCTGATGCGCTGCACGCCCGCGTCAATCAGCGCAAACGCACTGGCCGAAGCCTCGTTCAAGCCCACGACAAGGTTGAGCGGGCCGGCGATTTCACGGGCCAGCGTGCCGGCGCGTGCCACATCGGTCACGCCGGGGGTGAACACGCAGTCGGCGCCGGCCTCCAGGAACTTGTTGCCACGATCGATGGCAATGCGCATGGCGTTGTCGCCACCGATCTGGAAGGCATCGGTGCGCGCTGTCAGCACGAATGGGCGGCCTGACGACTTGATGGCCCCGTGAGCCGCTGCGATGCGCGCGATGGCCACGGCTTCGTCGAACAGGCCGCCGTTGACGTTGTCGGCATCCTCGATGTTGCAACCTGCAGCGCCGGCTGCTATGGCGAGGCGCACGGTGTCGGCCACCTGCTCGGGTGTGTCGCCGTAGCCCGCCTCCAGATCAGCGTTAACAGGAATAGGCACGGCCGCCGCGATGCGGCGGATGGCGTCGAGCAT
>JACMKW010000443.1 GCA_014379885.1 Rhizobacter sp. | reverse complement strand
GTTCACCTCGATGTCGAACACGTCGATGCCGGCGAACTTCTTGAACAGCACCGCCTTGCCTTCCATCACCGGCTTGGCCGCCAGCGGGCCGATGTCGCCCAGGCCCAGCACCGCCGTGCCGTTGGTGATCACGGCGACCAGGTTGCCGCGCGAGGTGTACTTGAACGCGTTGGCCGGGTCGGCGACGATCTCTTCGCAGGCCGCCGCCACCCCGGGCGAATACGCCAGCGCCAGGTCACGCTGGTTGACCAGCTGCTTGGTGGCTGCGATGGCCACCTTGCCGGGCGTGGGGAACTCGTGGTACTCCAGCGCCGCGCGGCGCAGTTCGGCGCGCTTTTCTTCTGATGAGCTCATGGCGGATTCTCGTGCTGTGGCCAGCGCAATCTGCGCAACGGTGGGCGAGCATTGTAGGAGCGCACCCCCGGCGGGAATGCGCGTAATTGCGTATCGCGCCCCAGGCGGCGTCCGCAATACTGGCAAGCGTTGAACACCATGCCCGCAGCCACCTCGCTCTCCCTCATCGCAGCCGCCCCGCGGCACAGCCGTTGGCGGCGTGCGCTGCTGTGGGGCGCGCTGGTGGGCTTGCTGCTGGTGGCGCAGTCGCTGCTGGTCTGGCTGACGCTCGACTATGAAAGCAACCGCGCCCAGGAGCAGGTCGACGCAGCCGCGGCCGCCTCCATCGGTGACCTGAAACACGCGCTCAGCCGCGACCTGCAAAGCCTGCAGGCGCTAACCTGGAACGCCCCGCCTATTCTGCAGTGGCGTGCCGATGCGGCTGACCTGCTGCGCGCGCGGCGCGAGCTGCTGCGTGTGGAACGGCGCGGCCCCACCATGCGCGTCGAATCGGCCGTGAGTTCGCCGTTCCAGGCGCCGATCTTCACGCAAATCCCACGCGACAGCATGGAGTTCGAGGCCCAGCTCTCCTGCGCCAACGCACAACGCCAGGGCAGCCCGTCGTACTCGCGCAGCTACTTCGTGCCCTCGACAGGCGGCTTGGGGCTGGAGGTGGTGGACGTGTGCCTGCCGATCCAGGCAGCGGGCGAAACCACCGGCTTTCTCGTGGGAACGTTTTCGCTCGCACAGCTGCTCACTGAAGTCGTGACGCCCGAGGTCTCACGCGCGCACGAGCTGTCGTTCGTGGAAGGCGACGGCACCCGGCTCGCCCGCGCCGGCTTGCCGCGCGGTTTGGGTGTGTTTCGCGCCGCCCGCGTGCTTGACCTGCCGGGCCTGACGCTGCAACTGCGGGTGGACAGTGGCCGGGGCAGCCCGCGCCTCATCCCCAACCTCACACTCGCCCTGGTGTTGAGCCTGTCGCTCGCACTCGGCGTGGTGGTGGCACTGCTCGCGCGTGACGTGCGCCGACGCGCGCTCGCTGAAGCCGCACTGGCCGAAGCGCTGGCCTTGCGCAAGACGATGGAAGACTCGCTCGTCACCGGCCTGCGCGCACGCGACCTGCAGGGCCGCATCACTTACGTCAACCCGGCGTTCTGCAGCATGGTGGGTTTTTCGGCGGCCGAGCTGGTGGGCCAGTCCACGCCGGCCTACTGGCCACCCGAACACATCCACGAATACACGCTGCGACAGCAGGTGCGCATGACCGGCTCGCCGCCACCGCGTGAAGGTTATGAGACCGTCTTCATGCGGCGCAACGGCGAGCGCTTCGCGGTGATGATCTTCGAGGCGCCGCTGGTCGACAGCCATGGCCACCACACCGGCTGGATGAGCACTGCGCTCGACGTGAGTGCGCAGCGCCGGGTCGAAGAAATCTCGCGCCAGCAGCAAGAGCGCCTGCAAGCCACGGCACGGCTGGCCACGGTGGGCGAGATGGCCTCGCTGCTCAGCCACGAGTTGAACCAGCCGCTGGCCGCCATCGCCAGCTACGCCACCGGCTCCCTCAACCTGATGAACGACGAGCAGGAAGCCGGCTCTGCGGAGACCCGCACCCTGCTGCGCCAGGCCGCCCAGCGCATTGCCGAACAGGCCGAACGTGCCGGACGCGTGATCAAGAGCGTGCATGACTTCGTGCGCCGCCGCGAGCAGGCACGCGAAGCCATTCGCGCCGACGAGCTGCTCAACTCCGTGCTGCCGCTGGTGCGCCTGCAGGCGCGCAAGAGCGGCACCCGCATCGAGCTCGACCTGCCCACGCCCATGCCACGTGTGGTGTGCGACCGCACCATGCTCGAACAGGTGCTGCTCAACCTCACCCGCAACGGCATCCAGGCGATGGAAACCACCACCCCGCTGCCCAAGCGCGAGCTGCTGATTCGTGTACGGCAAACCCACGAGCGCTGGGTCAGCTTCAGCGTGATCGACCATGGCCGCGGTGTGGCGGCCGATGTGGCACAGCGCCTGTTCACGCCTTTTTTCACCACTCGCGCCGAGGGCATGGGCCTGGGCCTGAGCCTGTGCCGCACCGTGATCGAGCAGCACGGCGGGGTGCTCGACTTCCAGAACCTGCCCGTGGGGTCACCCGACGGTGCTCGCCCCAGTGGCGCAGAATTTCGCTTTACATTGCCCGCTGCCCCCGCCTCGAACACCGGCACACCGGCCGCCACGCAAGAAGCCCCTCAGGCATCACCATGAACCCGAACACCACCTTGCAGCTTGGCCTGCCCATGGTCTACCTCGTCGACGACGAAGACGTGGTACGTGATGCGCTGGCATGGCTGCTGCGCTCGCGCCGCCTGCTGTCAGAAGGGTTCGCGAGCGCCGAAGCCTTCGAGGCCATGCTCGATTCCCGCCTCGGCCCTCCGCGCCCTGGCCTCATCCCCCAGGCGAGCCACTGGCCGGTGGCGCCCAGCTGCCTGCTGCTCGATGTGCGCATGCCCGGCACCAGCGGGCTGGTGCTGTTCGAGCGGCTGATCGAACGCAAGCTGCTGAAGTTTGTGCCGGTGATCTTTCTCACCGGGCACGGTGACGTGCCCACGGCTGTGGACTGCGTCAAACGCGGCGCGTTCGACTTTGTGGAGAAGCCCTTCTCCGACAACGCCCTGGTCGACCGCGTGGAGCAGGCGCTTGATCTGAGCGCCCAGGCCTTGCTGCGCCAGCGCGACGAACTCGGTGTGCGCCGCCGCCTGGCCGAGCTGACCGAACGCGAGCGCGACGTGATGCGCTGCGTGATCGACGGCCAGGCCAACAAGCTCATCGCCGACCAGCTCAACATCAGCGTGCGCACGGTCGAAGTGCACCGTGCGCGGGTGTTCGAGAAAATGGACGTGAAATCGGCCGTGGAGCTGGCCAACCTGCTGCGTGGTGTCTGAGCGCGGCGTACCGATAATCAGCGCCCACATGGAAGCTCTCGGCGAGTTCGACCTGATACAAAAGTACTTCACGCGCCCGGTGACGCGCGCCGTGCTGGGCATTGGTGACGACTGCGCGCTGCTGCAGCCCGCCCCCGGCATGCAGCTCGCCATCAGCAGCGACATGCTGGTCGAGGGACGGCATTTTCTCTCCACCGTCTCACCGCAGCGCTTGGGCCACAAGGCGCTGGCGGTGAACCTGAGTGACCTCGCGGCCTGCGGCGCGCAGCCGATCGCGTTCAGCCTGGCACTGTCCATGCCACGTGCCGATGAAACTTTTCTGGCCGGCTTTGCACACGGCCTGTTTGCACTGGCCAACGAACATGGCTGCGAGCTGGTCGGTGGCGACACCACTCAGGGTCCGCTCAACATCTGCATCACCGTGTTCGGCGAAGTACCGCCCGGCGAGGCCTTGCTGCGCTCGGGTGCTCGCGCCGGCGACGACTTGTACGTGAGCGGCAACGTGGGCGACGCGCGGCTTTCGCTGGA
The DNA here is from genome assembly GCA_014379885.1 of Rhizobacter sp. The sequence continues at coordinate 4,684 of JACMKW010000443.1, read as the reverse complement.
ATTTTTTCGTGGCACGGCAACGCTGCAAGGTGATGCCTTCGAGCGTGTGCGTGTGGCGATGGAACAGCCGCAACCGCGTGTGGCCCTGGGCGTGGCCTTGCGCGGTGTGGCCACGAGTGCGATCGATGTATCTGACGGCTTGCTCGGCGATCTGGGCCACATCCTGCGCCGCTCTGCAGTCGGTACCACGGTTGAGGTCGATGCCGTACCGCGCAGCGCCGTGCTCGCTTCACAGCCGCTCGCACTGCAACGCGAATGCACGCTGGCCGGAGGAGACGACTACGAGCTGCTGTTCACCGCGCCGCCCTCTCGCGCCAATGCCGTGCAAGCCGCAGCGAAGCGCGCCGGCGTCGCGGCCACCCGCATCGGGCGCATCAATGATTCGCATGCGCTCACGCTGGTGGACGCACAAGGCCGTGGTGTGCCCCACACCTTCGGTTCTTTCGATCACTTCAAGTCATGACCGCCACGCCCACTGAGCAGCCCGTGAACCCACCGCTGCGCCCGGCGCCAGTCAAGCCCAGTGCACGCTTCATGCTGCACCACCCGGCGCACGTGATCGCGCTCGGCTTCGGCAGCGGGCTCTCACCCATCGCTCCCGGCACGGTGGGCACACTGTGGGCCTGGCTCGCCTTCCTGGTGTTGCAGCCTTACCTCGGCGACCTGCACTGGGTGGCCGTGCTCGTGGTGGGCACGCTCGTGGGTTGGTGGGCCTGTACCGTCACCGCACGAAACCTGCACACCGCCGACCCCGGCGCCATCGTGTGGGACGAAGTGCTCGCCTTCTGGGCCGTGTTGTGGCTCACCATGCCCATGGGGCTGTGGGGGCAGGTGGGCGCCTTTGCGCTGTTTCGCTTCTTCGACGCCGTCAAGCCCGGCCCGGTGGCTTGGGCCGACACGCTGTTCAAGGGCAAGCGTGGTCAGCCCGTCGGTTGGACCCAAGGTTTCGGCATCTTGTTCGACGACTACATCGCCGCCTTGTGCACACTGGTCGTCATTGCGCTGTGGAGGTGGTTCTGATGCATGCCCTCGAACGTTGGGACGTCCAGGTTGAAGCGCTGGCATTGGTGCTGCGCGAGCGCGGTTTGCACCTGGCCACGGCCGAGTCGTGCACCGGTGGGTTGATCGCTGCGGCTTGTACGTCAATCGCGGGCTCCAGCGATTGGTTCGAGCGTGGCGTGGTGAGCTACTCCAACGAAGCCAAGACCGAACTGCTGGGCGTGCCCGCTGCATTGATCACCCGGCACGGCGCCGTGAGCGCCGAAGTGGCGTGTGCGATGGCCGAAGGCGCGCTCGTCTATTCGACGGCCGACCTGTCGCTGTCAGTCACCGGGGTTGCCGGGCCCAGCGGCGGCACGGCGAACAAACCCGTCGGCACAGTCTGGCTCGCACTGGCGCGGCGTGGTGAAGATGCGCAGGCCAGCCTGCTGCAACTCAAGGGCAACCGCGCCGAGGTGCGTGAACAAACCGTCGACCGCGCCTTGCAGGCATTGCTCACCGCGCTGACGTCGTGAGCCCCGCCCGGCCGCCCGAAGGGGCTCACACCCGCTTGGCGGGATCGCACGAAGTGCGTGGGGTGCGCACATGAGCCCCGCCCGGCCGCCATGAGCCTGCTGCTCGCCACGGACTTCGCGCCTGACACGCTGCAAGACTGGGCCGCCCAGTTGCGCGAAGCCTTGCCGGGCGAGACCGTGCTCACGCAACGCTCGACCGAGCACGATGCCAGCATCGACGTGGCCCTCGTCGCCAACCCGCCTGCAGGTGCGCTGCAAGGTCTGCCGCAACTGAAGTTCATCCAATCGATGTGGGCCGGGGTCGACAAGCTGCTGCGCGACGACACCATCCCCACCGACGTGCTGCTGGCCCGCATGGTCGACCCTGCGATGAGCACGGCCATGGCCGAGACCGCGCTGTGGGCCGTGCTCAGCCTGCACCGCGACCACTTCGGCTACGCCGCACAACAGCGCGCTGGCGAGTGGCGCCACCTGCCGCAGCGGCGCGCCGACGAAGTGCACGTAGCCGTGCTCGGCCTGGGTGAGATGGGGCGCACCGTAGCGCAGCGGCTGGCGGCCAATGGTTACCCGGTGATCGGCTGGAGCCGGCGCGAAGCCGAACTGCCCGGCGTGGCGAGCTTCATCCGCGACGCGGCCTTGCCCACGGTGCTGGGCCTGGCCAACATCGTCATCAATCTGTTGCCGCTGACCGCACGCACGCACAGCCTGTTCAACGCCCTGACCTTCTCGCAAATGAAACCCGGCACCAGCTTCGTGAACCTGGCACGCGGCCAGCAGGTGGTGGAGGTCGACCTGCTGGGAGCCCTGAATCGTGGCCATCTTCACCACGCGGTACTCGACGTGTTTCAGACCGAGCCGCTGCCCGCTGCCCATGCGTTCTGGTCGCACCCCAAGGTGACAGTGCTGCCGCACGCTGCCGCACAAACCGACTTGCGCAGCGCCACCCGTGTGGCCGTGGCCAACGTGATTGGGTGGCGCCATGGCCGCACGGTCAAGAACCTGGTCGACCGCGCGCGGGGCTATTAGGCTGTCAACGCCAGCCGCACGCTCTTGCGTGGCGAGCTGCCCGCCGTCCACTGCACCAGCATCAACACCAAGCGCTGGAGGCCGTCCCAGGCGTCGAGCGGCCAGTCGGGGTGCTTCAAGCCCTTGGCCAGGCCGTCGCAGATTTGTGCGGCCTCCACCAGTTGGGCAATCGCGTTGTCGGTCAGCAAAGGCACGGCGCGTTCGATCAAACGCTCCTTCGCCCCCCACACCCGTGCTTCACGCAAGGCCATCGGCAAGGGCTTGCCGTGGTTGATGGCGTCTTTCACGCGCTTGAGCGAAAGAATGTCGTTGGCCAGCGTCCAGTGCACCAGCACCGCCGCTTCGCCTTCGGCCTGCAGGCCTTCGAGCATGCGCAGCGCACGTGCGGCCTGACCGGCGAGCACGGCTTCGCCGAGCTTGAACACGTCGTAGCGCGCCACGTTGAGCACGGCCGCTTCGATCTGCTCGAACGTCAATTCGCCCTGTGGGTACAGCAGGCCGAGTTTCTGGATCTCCTGGTGTGCGGCGAGCAGGTTGCCTTCCACCCGGTCGGCAAAAAAAGCGAGCGTGTGCTGGCCCGCTTCACCACCTTGCACCCGCTGGCCTTGGGTGGCCAGGCGCTGAGCGATCCACGGTGGCAAGGCCTTGCGTTCGATGGCATCGACCCGCACCGTGGCACCCGCACCATCCAGCGCGGTGAACCAGGCGCTGCTTTGCTGGGTGCGGTCGAGTTTGGGCAATTGAATGATGGTGACCACGTCGTCAGACAAGGTCTGGCAATAACGCTGCAAGGCATCAGAACCGTCTTTGCCGGGCTTGCCCGAAGGGATGCGGATCTCGATCAGCTGCTTGTCGGCGAACAGGCTCATGGCCTGCGAAGCCCCCAGCAAACCACTCCAGTCGAAATGCGCACCGGCCACCGTGTGCACCTGGCGTTCGGTGTGGCCGGCGGCACGTGCCGCGGTGCGAATGGTGTCGGTGGCCTCTTGTGCCAGCAGCGGCTCGTCGCCGTACACGGTGTAGATGGAGCGCAACCCCTTGCTGAGGTGGGCGCTGAGCTGGTCGGCACGCAGTTGCATGGGTCTCGTCCTGTCTACAGCGATTCAGAGCGATTGAACGGCGGCCAGGCGGCGCAGCACCTGGTTGGCAATGTCGCTTTGCATGGCGCGGTAGAGCGCCTCTTCTTCCTGCTCCTTGGCCAGGGCATCGCGCTCGTTGTAGGTCATGTCGCGGCTGAGCGCAATCTCGGTGGGCGCGATCAGCTCCTTGCCGGCCGGCGTGCGCAGGCGAAAGCGCAGCAACGAACGCAGCTGCACTTCGCGCACCTGGCCGGCGGTGGTGGAGGCCACCACCCCCTTGTCGCGTGAATCGGCCAGGGCTTCGAACACCACCTCGGCTTGTGATGCGGCTTCGACCACCCGCGTGGTGGTGCTGGCCGCGATGTTGCGACGCAGTTCATCGGCGAGTGGCGAATGCGGCTTGAAGCCGGCCAGCTGCAGGGTCTTGAAGCGCAGCTCGGGCGCGCGGCGCAGTTCGAAGCCGCACGCGGAAAGGCCGAGAGCAGCCAGGCCGAGAAGCGTTCTGCGCTGGATCATCCGACGACGACGTTCACCAGCCGACCCGGCACGATGATGACTTTCTTCGGCGCCTTGCCCTCGGCGAACTTGATGAAGTCGGCATTCGCCAGCGCCACCGCTTCGATGGCCGCCTTGTCGGCGGTTGCCGGCACCTTGATCGCCCCACGCAGCTTGCCGTTGACTTGCAACATCAGCTCGATCTGGTCTTGCACCAGCGCGCTGTCATCCACCTGCGGCCAGGGCGCGTCGAGAAGGTCGCCGTGCACCGCGGCATAACCCAGGTCGTTCCACAACTGCCACGTGATGTGCGGGCAGGCGGGGTACAGCGCGCGCAGCAAGATGCCAAAGGCCTCGCGGATCACGCCAGGCGCACCCACCTTGAAGCCTTCGAGCGCATTGAGCAGCTTCATTGCACCGGACACCACGGTGTTGTACTGCATGCGCTCGTAGTCGTAGCTGATCTGGCGCAGCACGGTGTGCACTTCGCGGCGCAAGGCCTTGGCTTCTTCGCCGTCCGCACCGCTGCTGTCGCCACGCGCGGTGATGGCCTCGGCGTTCTTCGCGCCG
>JACMKW010000442.1 GCA_014379885.1 Rhizobacter sp. | reverse complement strand
TGTTGGGGATGCCCTTGGGCAGCAGCTCCTCGCGCACGTCTTTGGTGTAGCCACGGTAGTCGCGAACGAGCTTGAGCGCCTTCTCGGCGTCTTCCTTGGGCAGGCCTTCTCGCAAGGTGCGCTCCAGCCGGGCGAGGTCTTTCTCGGACAGCTCTTCCGGCATCGAATTCAACAGCGCTTCGATCGACGCGCGGGTGTCGCGGTCGATCACCAGCCCGCCGGCAAACCCCAGCTCGAACAGGCGAGCCGCGTTGAGCGTGGCGCCCATCGCATCCGACACCGTGACCTCCCAGGACTCTGCACCAGACCGGTCCGACGCAGCACTTCGAGCGCCGGCGCCTGCGACCCCGCTGGCTGTCGCCGATGAGGCAGGCGTTTGCTGCGCCTCAGATGGGGAGCGCGTCAACGCGTACAACACCACGCCAACGGCCACCGCGCCAGCCAACAGCACCAGCCATGAACGCTTCAGCATTTCCACCATAAGCCTTAAGAGCATCAAGAAGGGATGCATGAGCATAGTCCGCATCGCGTCGCACGGCCCTGATAACGATGGGGGCATCGGTACCCCCATCAAGATCAACCCACCCGACGCGGGCGCGGCACAAAAGCCCGCCCGAGGCTTGATCCCGCAAGCTGCGGGAAGCGATAAGAAGCAAGTTGCTCGGCTGTCAAAGCAATGAATCGGCTCTCGTCAGGCCAACTCGGTAGTTGCCACCTTGTTATTGCACGGTCGTGCAGCAATCATGGGGGCTCTTCGAGCTGGAGACCAGCATGCCGCGATCCCCCTCCCCCCACCCAGCCGGCACGGCCCCTGGACTCACCGAGCGCGACTGCTGCTATGTGCTCGGGAACCAAGGCTTCGTCTATGCCGGCCGCCAGCTCGCCAGCGGGCCGACGGTCCGCCACTCGGGTGTGCTCCTGCTCAGCGCCGACTACGCGCCCGTGCAGTTGAGTGTGCGGGGCGGCCCGACCGTGAGCGCCCCAGCCATGGTGGTGCCACCACTGGTGACGCGCACTCTCGATGCCCGCGGCGTGCCGTTGCTCAGCTTCAACGTCATGCCCTCGCACGAGGCCTTCCACGTTTTCGGCGCCATGCAGCAACCGGGCGTGGTGCGGCTCGACCGTCACGCGTTCAACCAATTCGACGATCGGCTGTTGGCGCTGCACCACGGCGAGCTGGCGTTTGCGCAGGCCGAAACCTTCTTCGAAGAGGTGGTGGGCGAGGCGGTGCGCCAGCTGCCGGCCGCCCCCGCGCCGCACCCGAAGGCGCTGGAGCTGATTCGCATCCTCGATGACAACCCCAAGCTCAGCCTGGACGATCTGGCGCGGCGCCTGGGTCGCTCCAGCCAGGCCATCTCACGCATGTTCTCGTCGGCGGTGGGCCTCTCGCTGCGCGACTACCAGAGCTGGCTCAAGCAGCGGCGTGTCTACGACTTGCTCTACAACACCCAACGCTCGCTGACCGACGTGGCCTATGCGGCCGGCTTCAGCGACTCACCACAGTTTTCGCGTGCCTACCAGCGCTTGTACGGCAAGAGCCCGTCGTTCAGCCGCGACCCCAAGTTCGTGCGCGTCTTCATCCGCGGCGGCGAGAACTCGCCGCGTCAGGCCCACGGCTCGCCGCGCGAGTAGCACAAATACGCCCCCAAGGCTTGATGGGTGGCGTAGCTGGAAAGCGCTGATGAGAAAAGTGGACGGCCGTATAAAAATGCAACCACCCGCCGCCAGTCAGACCCGAATCAGGGCAAGAGGCTGCGGGTTTCCACCACTCACCGTTAGGAGACAAGCATGACAACCACCCACGGCATCGCCCGCTTCGCCAAAGCATCTCTGGTCATCGGCGCGCTGATGCTCTCGGCCGCCGCTTCCGCTCAGAACCCCTACGAGCGTGGCCCGGCTCCGAGCACCGCTTCGCTCGAAGCCAGCCGCGGCCCGTTCGCGACCAGCTCGTTCACCGTCAGCCGCCCGAGCGGTTACGGCGCCGGCACCGTGTACTACCCGACCAACGCAGGCGGCACCGTCGGCGCCATCGCCATCGTCCCGGGTTACACCGCACGCCAGTCGAGCATCAACTGGTGGGGGCCGCGCCTGGCCTCGCACGGCTTCGTGGTCATCACCATCGACACCAATTCGACCTCCGACCAACCTGCCAGCCGCTCGCGCCAGCAGCTGGCCGCGCTGGACCAAGTGGCCACGCTCAACAGCACCAGCAGCAGCCCGATCTACAACAAGGTCGACACCTCGCGCATGGGCGTGATGGGTTGGTCGATGGGCGGTGGCGGCTCACTGATCTCGGCACAGAACCGTTCGTCACTCAAGGCCGCGGCGCCGCAAGCCCCGTGGAACAGCTCGACCAACTTCTCGTCGGTCACCGTGCCCACGCTGATCTTCGCCTGCGAAAGCGACGCGATCGCCCGGGTGGGCTCGCACGCTTCGCCGATGTACAACAGCATGACGCGCAACCCGAAGCAGTTCATGGAAATCGAGGGTGGCAGCCACTCTTGCGCCAACAGCGGCAACAGCAACCAAGCCCTGATCGGCAAGAAGGGTGTGGCCTGGATGAAGCGCTTCATGGACAACGACACGCGCTACACCTCGTTCGCTTGCTCCAACCCGAACAGCACCCGCGTCTCGGACTTCCGCGTCGCACGCTGCTCCTGAGCCAGCACCTGAGCTGAGGCAGGCGCTGAAAGCCCTTGCCTCACTCGGCTGCCGCGCGTCGGCCCCGGTGCTACAACACCGCGGCTGACGCGTTGCAGCTTGGCGCTGACAGCCTCAGCGCGTTGCGTTCGGCCACCTGAACGACCACTTCAAGAACTGCCAGCTCGATGAACTCGCGCGCCTGCGGCGACTGGTAGGCGAACACCTTGTCGCGCACCCATTGCCGCTTGACCCGCAGTTGCTGCAACGACAGGCGCGGCCCCGACTGCGCCCATGCAGCACCGACCAGGGTCAGCTGCACCAGGTCTGCGGTGCTGGGGGAGACGTGCTCATCGGCCTTTGCGTTCGCCGCCTGGTAAGCCGCTGCCATCGCCTCCGGGGATGCGTGCACGGTGTCGCGGTTGAGCACCGCGGCCGCAAGCACCAGTTTCACGAAGTCTTCGATCCGCGGCGTGGGGTTGTTTTGTATCTTGCCTTCGATGGCCTGCACCAGCCGCTCGGCCTTGCTGCGCTGCAACCACCGGCCACCGCGAGGGCCGCATTCGGCCACCGCGGCGCCCACAGCGGCCAACTCGACGAGGTCTGCCGTGCACGGAGGCATGCTGGTTGCAATCCGGCATTCCAGTGCCAGCATGTCGGCCTTCAACACGGCTCGCGATGCCAGCTCGCGCGCTTCGGCCGGTGCGAGCTGCCGGCCTGCAGGCAAGTTGGCAGGTTCATCGTTCAACCACCGATCCGTCACCGCGTTCATCGCACCGCCTTCGCAGAAGGTGCGCCGAATGCGTCACCCCGAGGCGAACTGTGCGCGCCGGGGTGCCAAGATAACAGCGGAAATATCAGCGACGCTGCGCGTCAGTAAAGGCTTGACGAGATACGTTCACTGCCCCTGCATCCACAGAGCAGGCGAGGCACTGTTCAGTGGGCAAGGATCTTCGACAGGAACTCCTTCGCCCGCGGTGAACGGGCGTCGGGGTTTCCGAAAAAGTCGTCGCGAGTGCAGTCTTCGACGATTCGGCCGGCGTCCATGAAGATCACGCGGTGCGCCACCTTCTTGGCAAAACCCATCTCGTGGGTGACGACCATCATCGTCATGCCTTCTTGCGCGAGCTTGACCATCACGTCGAGCACTTCGCCCACCATCTCGGGGTCGA
>JACMKW010000441.1 GCA_014379885.1 Rhizobacter sp. | reverse complement strand
GCCGGCCCGCGCACCGAATTCGGCACCGACTACCGCCCAGGGGGCCGCTGGAGTGGCTCGCGCGTCTACTGGCGCGAGGCCACGCAGCTCGACTTGTTGTCATCGGCCGGCGTCGAGGAGCGCAGCACCTACAAACGCGTGATCGGTGCCGAAGTGCCGGAGGGGTCGCCAGATGGATTGGTGTACACCCAGATCCGCCACCAGAGCCTGCTCGACGACCGCGACGCGCTGCTGGTGCTGGGTTGGCGCCACACGACCGAGTTCAACCCGCAGTGGCGGGCGCAGACGCTGATCGAATCAGGCATCCCGATCGGTGGCGAGAACGCCGTCAAGTCCAACACCTTCGACGTGCGCCTGGTCAACAACGCCTTTCCACACCATGTGTTCCTGACCGAGTTGCAGGCGGTGCGCACCCCCGTGAAGAACAGCGCGTTCGCCAGCGCCGATTACACCCAGCGCTTCACCCAGAACAGCGTGATCCTCACCCGTGCGAGCGTCACCGGCACGCAGCCGCACGACAGTCCGGGCGAAGTGCCGGTCACCGCAGGCAACCTCACGCTCGGCTGGGGCTGGCAAGAGCCCGGCGAGCGGCGCTTCAGCACCTTCTGGAACTACACCGCAGTGGGCCGCAATGCGAAGCCCGACGGCGTGACGCAGCCCGGCGTGGCCGATCGCCGCGCGCACATCGTCGCCAGCGAGTTGAACTGGCAGGCCCGGGAGTCGCTCAACTGGCTGCTGCGTGTGGCACGCCGCTGGGACCGCGACGACTCCTTCGACAGCGGCAAGGTGCACACCACCAACCTGACCGTGCTGCGCCCCACCTATCAAATTGCCGAGCGCTGGCGCCTGAGCGTGCATGCCGCCGGCTTGAGCGACAGCGCGCTGCCCAAGCAAACGGGTTTTGGCACCGAGCTGAGTGTTCGGCTGAATCACCGCATCGTGCTGGCCCTGGGCTACAACGCCAAGGGTGTGGACGACGGCGAGCTGGCGGGCGACGAACGTTTGAGCAAAGGTGTGAAGCTGCGCCTCTACATTCCGACCGAGAGCACGCTGGCTTACTGGCTCAGGCCAGCGGGGACGCCACGCGACCCCAACCTGCGCTGACGCGCAGCTGCTTACAGCCCCTTGTTCGGGTTGACGAGGTACTTGGTGCCGGTGGCTTGCTTGCCATAGGCGCGGATGGACTCCAGCGACAAGGCTTCAGCCAGGGACACCTCGGCCGTGTAGTGGCTTGCGAATGTCGTCTTCAACTCCGAGGCCACACGCTCGCGCAGCTTTTGCGCTGCGGGGAAACCGATCTTCTGCAGGAACGGTGTGAGCAGCCAGCCGCCCACACTCCAGGCCATGCCGAAGCTGCGACCGAGTTCGGTCGGGCCGCGGTCGAGCCCGCCGTAGATGTAGACCTGCTTGTGCACGGTCGAGCCGTAGCGGCTGTATTCCTTGGCCGTCTTGTTGGCGGCGATTTCCATGCAGGTGAGGATCTGCCCGGCCAGCTTGCCGCCGCCGGTAGCGTCGAAGGCCAGCGTGGCGCCGGTTTCCACCAGGGCTTGCGTGAGGTCTTCCATGAACGTGGGCTTGCTCGCGTCGCACACGTACTTGGCGCCAATGCCGCGCAAGATGGCCTCCTGCTCCGGCTTGCGCACGATGTTGACCAGCGCCACGCCGTCCTTGATGCAGATCTTGTTGAGCATCTGGCCCAGATTGGATGCTGCGGCGGTGTGTACAAGCGCCTTGTGGCCTTCGAGGCGCATCACTTCGACCATGCTCAGCGAGGTGAGCGGGTTGACGAAGCACGACGCGCCTTCGGCCGGCGTGGTGCCGGCCGGCAGCACCAGGCACTGCACGGCCTTGATGGTGCGGTACTGCGCGTAGGTGGCGCCGCCCAGGATGGCCACCGTCTTGCCGAGCAGCGCCTTGGCGGCGTCCGACGAGCCGGTCTTGACGACCACGCCCGCACCTTCGTTGCCCACGGGCATCGACTCTTCCAATCGGCCGCCCATGGCGCGCATCAGCTTTTCGGGAATGGTGGCGGTAACGACCGGTCCGGCTGCCGTGCCCGAAGCCCGTGCGGTGCTCATGTCAGCCGCCCCGAACAACAGGCCCAGGTCAGACGGATTGATCGGGGCAGCTTCGATGCGTACGAGCACCTCTTCAGGCCCTGGCTCGGGGATGGCGACTTTCGCGAGTGACAGCTCGAGTTCGCCGGTCTTCTTGACCAGTGAACGAAGTTGAAGGGCGGTGCCGGTGTGATCGTTGCTCATGGGTGTCTCCTCTGTGGGGCGGCCAGTATAGGAACGGCCTGACTACCCGCGCTGTCACCTAGGTGTTGGGCTTGGTGGCAAAGGGGTGGTGGGCCGGCGCACCAGCGTGATGGGCGCTTCCGTGGCACGCGCGCGCAGCTGGCCGCAGCCGCCGTCCACGTCTTGCCCGGCCGAATGGCGCAGCTTGGTCAAGATGCCTCGGCGGTGCAGCGAGCGGGCGATGGCGGCGGCGCGCTCCCACGAAGGGCGCTTGAAGTCCAGGCCGTCGATGGTGTTGTACGGGATCATGTTCATCACCGCGTATTTGCCGCGCAGCAGCTTCACGATGCCATCGAGCTCGGCTTCGTTGTCGTTGATGCCTTCGAGCAGCGTCCATTGGTACTGCACGGGGTAGTGCGTGGCGCGGGCGTAGCGCTCGCCGGCTTCCACCAGATCAGCCGGGTCGATACGCGGGGCGCGTGGCATCAGCTGCGCACGCAGCTCCGCACGGGTGGAGTGCAACGACAAAGCCAGCGCCGGTTTCACCTCGCCCATGGGCAGGCGCTCGAACACGCGCGGGTCGCCCACCGTCGAGAACACCAGGTTCTTGTGGCCGATGTTGCCCGCCGTCCCCAGGAACTCGATCGCTTCCATCACGTTCGCCAGGTTGTGCGCGGGCTCACCCATGCCCATGAACACCACCTTCTTCACCGGCCGCAGCGTGCGCGCCAGCACGACCTGCGCCACGATCTCGGAGCTGCCGAGCTGGCGCAGCAGCCCCGCGCGCCCGGTCATGCAGAACACGCAGCCGACCGCGCAGCCGAGCTG
>JACMKW010000050.1 GCA_014379885.1 Rhizobacter sp. | reverse complement strand
GTTTGCTGCTGCCGCAGGCCCTGCAGCTGGTCCGTCGTCGGCCGCGGCAGCTGGTTTTCGGCTTCGCGCGTGGTGGCCATGCGCAGCTCGATCTTGCCGCGGCGGAAGGTGGTGGTCAGCAGCTCGCGCAGGGCCGGCTCCAGGCCGCGCAGTTCGTCGGGCAGGCGCAGCGCCAGGTCGAGAAAACGGCCGTTGACCGAACGCGCTTCAGCGGTCACCGAAGTTGCCTTTTCGGCGCTGTTTGCGCTGGCTTCATGGGCCGCGTTGGCGTACCCCGTCATGCTATAAACCGCCATTCAGTCCGCCCCAGAAAGCCTCGCTTCATTATGTCAAAGCCCAAGCCCGCGCCGTTGCCTTCGGGCACCGTGGTGGGGGGCTATACGATCGTCAAGAAGCTTGCCGCGGGTGGCTTCGGCGTCGTCTATCTGGCAGAGGGTGACCATCAGCAACTGGTGGCGATCAAGGAATACCTGCCGGCTTCGCTGGCCGAACGTTCGCCCGGCGAGCTGACGCCGCGCGTCAAGCCCGACAAACAGCCGCTGTACCGGCTGGGCCTGAAGAGCTTCTTCGAAGAAGGCCGCTCGCTGGCCCAGATCAGCCACCCCAGCGTGGTTTCGGTTCTGAACTTCTTCCGCGAGAACGAAACCGTCTACATGGTGATGAACTACCTGCAGGGCGACACGCTGCAGGATTTCATCGTCACCGCGCGCGACCTCAAGCGTGACAAGGTGTTCCGCGAGAGCACGATCCGCAGCCTGTTCGACGAGATCCTGCGCGGCCTGCGCATCGTGCACCAGCACAAGATGCTGCACTTGGACATCAAGCCGGCCAACATTTTCGTGACCGATGACAACCGCTCGGTGTTGATTGACTTCGGTGCCGCGCGCGAAGTGCTGAGCAAAGAGGGCAACTTCATTCGCCCGATGTACACGCCAGGCTTTGCAGCGCCCGAAATGTACCGACGTGACTCCAGCATGGGCCCATGGACCGACATCTACGCGATTGGCGCGTGTATTTACGCCAGCATGCAGGGCTATCCACCCAACGATGCGCCGCAGCGTCTCGAAAAAGACCGCCTGTCGTTGGCGTTGTCCCGCCTGCGCGGCGTGTACTCCGACAACCTGATCGAGGTGGTCGAATGGTGCATGTCGCTGGATCCCTTGTCGCGTCCGCAATCGGTGTTTGCGCTGCAGAAAGAACTCAGCCGCGAAACCGAGCGCAGTTACACCAAGCTCACGGTGGCCGAAAAAATGCGGCTGCAGTTTGACAACATCGTGTCGGACAACAAGAAGGTCATGCGCAAATCCACCAACGCCGGCACCAAGTTTCGATGAAATTTTCGGTCTATCAGATCAGCCGCCAAGGTGGGCGGGAGCGCAATGAAGACCGCATGGGATATGCCTACACCCGTGAATCAGGCCTTTTCGTGCTGGCCGACGGCATGGGGGGCCATCCCGAAGGCGCCATGGCAGCTCAGTTGGCCCTGCAGACCTTCTCGGCGTATTTTCAGAAGGCGGCCAATCCCACGGTGAGGGAAGTGCCCGAGTTTCTCTCCAGTGCGCTGATGGCTGCGCACCACCAGATCATTCGCTACGCCGCCGAAAAAGGCATGCTCGACACGCCTCGCACGACGCTGGTGGCCTCCGTCATGGAGCGGGGCCACGTGTACTGGGTGCACTGCGGCGACTCACGGCTGTATGTGGTGCGCAACGGCGAAATGCTTACCCGCACGCGCGACCACTCCTACATGGAGCAGCAGGCCCATCTGGGTCGGGCCACCGAGCACATCAACCGCAACATCCTCTTCACCTGCCTGGGCTCACCCGCCAAGCCGGTGTTCGATCTGTCGGGGCCGGTGCAGCTGCTTCAAGGCGACCGTGTGCTGCTCTGCTCTGACGGCCTGTGGGGCACCGTGACCGACGAGGAGATCACCTCCGAGTTGTCCAAGCGCCCGCTGGAGCAGGCCGTGCCCGAGCTGGTCGAGCTCGCCCTCAAGCGGGGCGGCCCGCGCTGCGACAACGTGACCGTGCTCGCCATGGAATGGGAGACGGCCGACGAGTTCCAGAGCACCCGCGTGTCCACCGAGGACATCGAGGACGGCGTGTTCGCCTCCACCATCCAGTCGGGCACGCCCGACTCGACCATGGAAGATCTGGACGACGCGGCGATCGAACAATCGATCGCCGAGATCAACGAAGCGATTCGCCGCACGGCCGAACGCAACACCTGAGGTTTCCCCATGAGTGAAGTTTCCCGACCCGGCCAACGGGCCGTCGATGCCCTGCGCCCTGTGCGTATCACCCGCAGCTACACCATGCACGCCGAAGGCTCGGTGCTGATCGAGTTCGGCCACACCAAGGTGCTGTGCAC
>JACMKW010000440.1 GCA_014379885.1 Rhizobacter sp. | reverse complement strand
ATCACTCCGGTTCGACCTTCGCATCGCGAACCACCTTGCCCCAGCGCGGCGCTTCGGCCTTGATGAGTGCGGTGAATTCTTCAGGCGTACCGCCGACCACTTCATTGCCCTGATCGAGGATGGTCTTGCGCAGGGCGGGGTCTTGCAGCGCCTTGTTGCCCACCATGTTGAGCTGACGATGTCGGCGGGCAAGCCCTTGGGCCCCACGATGCCCTGCCAGTTGAGTACTTCCACGGCGGGGAAGCCTGCCTCGGCCATGGTGGGCAGGTCGGGGAAGAGCGACGAGCGGGCCTTGCTCGTGATGGCAATGCCGCGCAGCCGCCCGCCCTTGATCGACGGCGCAGCGGCGTACATCTGCTCGAACATCATGTCGACCTGGCCGCTCATCAGATCGGTGGCCCCGGCGGCGCCGCTCTTGTAGGGCGAATGGATCATGCTGATGCCAGCGGTGTTTTCGAACAACGCGCCGCTCAGGTGGTGCGTGCCGCCGATGCCGCCTGAGGCGTAACTCAGCTTGCCGGGGTTGGCCTTGGCCGCCGCCACGATGTCTTTCACCGTCTTGTGGGGCGACTCGGCGCGCACCATCAGCACCAACGGCCCACGCTCGATGAGCATGATGGGCACCAGGTCATTGAACGGGTCGAAGTTGAGCTTCTTGAACAGCGCGTGGTTCACCGCCAGTGGTGCGAAATTGCCCATGCCGATGGTGTAGCCGTCGGGCTTGGCGCGGGCAATGGCTTCGGTGCCGATGTTGCCGCCAGCGCCCGCCTTGTTGTCGATGATGATGGTTTGGCCCATCAGCGTTTGCATCACCCGCGCTACCTGGCGTGAGCGGTTGTCTGCATTGCCGCCGGCCGCATAGGGGCAGATCCAGGTGATGAGCTTGCTGGGGTACTTGTCTTGCGCCAGCGCGAAGCCTGGCACGAAGGCGGCAGCGCCTGCGGATTGCAAAAGGATGCGGCGTTGCATGGGGTGTCTCCTTGCTCTTTGTGGTTGGCAAGGATAGCCCTGGAATGCTCAGTGGTGTGCGGCTCCGGCGGCCGCGAGCCGCTCGCGCAGCGCCTCGATGGGCATGAAGCCCTGGCCCACCAGGTGCAGGTGGTCACCGTGCTCGGCGATCAATGCCGGAAAGCCGCGAATGCCCCAATTCTGCGATTGCGCAAAGTCGGCCAGCGTGGCGTCGCGCATTTCTTTCGAGGCGAATGCCTTGGCGAAATCGGCGCGCGGGATGCCCAGCGCTTCGGCCACATCGGCCAGCACCTCCGGCTGCACTACGTTCTTGCCTTCGGCGTAGAACGCGTGCTGCACCGCCTTGAGGTAGCGCCACACCAGCTTGGGCCAGTGCGTGCGCACGGTGACGGTGGCGCGGCTCGCGGGCTCGGTGTCGTATACGAAGCCCGGCAGATGCAAGGCGGTGTTTGGCGCTTGCGCGAACGGCTGGCCACTCGCTTCGGCCACATGGTGCCAGTGGCCGGCCAACTCGTTGGCACGCTCCGGCGCCATGGCTTCGGTGGTGAAAGGGCGCAAGCCGCCCATCACCAGCGCCAGTTGCAAGGGGGCGGCGCTGCCGGGTTGCGCAAGCAGCTCGTCCAATGGTTTGGCAAAGCCATAGCACCAGGAGCACATCGGATCGGCGACATAGATGAGGTTCATGGCGCGAGATGCTACCGACGATCGATTGGCTATGCTCGCGCCTGCTTCTTCGACCCTGAAAGCCGCCATGAACTACGCACAACGTGTTGCCATCGCCGCAGGCTTGTTTGCCACAACTTTTCTGGTCTGGGCCCAGCCTGCTGCATGGCCGACCAAGCCGGTGCGCATCATCGTGCCGTATGCCCCCGGCGGCACGAGCGACGCGGCTGCGCGATTGCGGGCCGAGCGGCTGCAGCCGGTGCTCGGCCAACCGGTGGTGGTGGAAAACCGGGCAGGCGCCAGCGGCGCCACCGGCATGGACGCGATGGCCAAGTCGACCGATGGGCACACGCTCGCCTTTGCGGCCATCAGCCCACTTACGCTCAACCCGCACTTGCAGCGTGTGCCCTATGACCCGCTGAAAGACGTGGTGCCAGTGGCTTCGGTGATGTATTCGCCGGTATACCTGGTGGCCACCTCGGCCTTCAGCGGCAAGAGTTTTGCCGACGTGATCAGCCAATCGAAGGCGCAACCTGGCAAGCTCAACGTAGCCAGCTCGGGCATGGGCAGCGTGGGTCATCTGATGCAGGAGCAGATCAGTCGCCGCGCTGGCGTGAAGTTCAACCACATTCCCTACAAGGGCAGCGGCCAGGTGATCAACGACGCGGCGGGTGGCCAGTTCGAGCTCTTTACGGCCAACCCCAGCCCGGCGGTGAACAGCCTTATTTCACAGGGAAAGCTGCGTGTGCTGGCGGTGGCCGCGCCGCAGCGCCTGTCGGGCTTTCCCGAGGCGCCCACATTCACCGAGCTGGGCCACGCGGACGCCAACCTGAGCTCGGTATTCGGTCTCTTCGTGCCGGCACGCACGCCGCCCGAGGTGCTGAAACGCATCAACACCGAGGTCAACAAGCTGCTCGCCGAAAAAGACGTGCAGGAGCGCCTGGTCAAGCTCGACAACGTGGTCAGCCCCGGCAGCACCGAACAATTCACCGCGCAGGTGTTGCGCGAGTTCGAAGCCAATGCGCGGGTCGTGAAAGAAGCTGGCATCAAGCTCGATTGAATGAACGCCATGAATACGCGCTCCGTGGGGGTGTACCTCGCCATCGTCCAGTTCTTCTTTGCGCTGTGCTGGACGGTGTATGTGATCTTCTTGCCGCAACTGGCGGCGCAGGTGGGCATTCCGCGCAAGGCGGTGATCTATGTGCTGATGCTCGACCAGCTCATTTTCTTGATGGCCGACTACGCCATGGGTGTGGCCAGCGACCGTGCTGCACGGGTGGTGGGCCGCCTGGCGCGGGCGGTCGTTGGCCTGACAGTGTTGTCGTGCGGGGCCTTTCTGGCCTTGCCCTACGCGGCACCTTCGGGCTCGGCACCGCTGTTCCTGGGGCTCGTGGTGCTGTGGTCGGTCACCTCGTCGGCCCTGCGTGCGCCGCCGCTCACGTTGGTGGGGCGGTATGCGGCCAAGCCGCAGCAAGCGTGGCTGGTGGCTTTGTCGATGCTGGGCCTGGGCGTGGCGAGTGCCATCTCGCCTTACCTGGCTGTGGTGCTGCGTGATGTGGATCCACGCGGGCCGTTCTTGCTGTCCAGCGTGGCGCTGGTGCTGGCCACCTGGGGCATCGTGGCGGCCGAGCGT
>JACMKW010000439.1 GCA_014379885.1 Rhizobacter sp. | reverse complement strand
CGCCGGTGTGTCGGCCGAGCCGCCCCCGCACGCTGCGAGCATCGCAGCCGAACCGAGCGCACCGATGCGCAGCAAGGCATCTCGGCGTGTGGAGCCCACTGCCGTGGAGGTACCGGGGTTGAACTTCATGTGCAGGCCTTTGTGCGAGATGTTTCTGCGCCGCGTTCAATCGCGAGCACACGTTCGTAAACTGCGAGGTATTGGTCCACCGCAGCGTGTGGGTCGAATCGGGTGGCCCACGCGAGCCCTGCCGTGGCGCAGGCGTGGCGCTCCGCGACACTGCGTGCCAGGACCTGGCTCAGCCGCACGGCACCCGCCTGCGCCCAGGCCGCCACATCGTCGTCGTGTTGCAGGCGCGGCAGATAGATGGCGACATCGCCACCAACTTCGGTCATCGGTGCCTCGCCCGTGGTGATGACTGGGCAGCCGCAGGCCATGGCTTCAGCGATCGGCCAGCCAAACCCTTCGGCCAGGCTGGGGAACAGCAATGCTGCCGCGTGCGAGTAGAGCGCCTCGACGAACTCGTTGGCCACCCCGCTGAAGAAGCGAACCTCGGCCTGAGGAGGCACGTGGCTCAATGCGCGTTGCACCGCCTCGTTCGGCGACGGGCTGACCATCCACAGCGGCAGCGGCAGCGCGCCTTGGCGCAGTGCTTCACTGGCATAACTTGCATAGAGACGCACCACACCAGGCGTGTTTTTGTACCACTGCCCGCCGCCAATGTGCAGCAAGCAAGGCCGCTCGTCTGCGGGCAAGCCGGCTTGCGCAAACATGGTTCGGGCGGCACCCGGAGCCAGCGGCCGGTAGGGGTGGTTCAGGCCGTTGTAGACCACTTCGGACGTGACCGGCTTGACCCCGCCATGGCGGTGCAGGTCATCACGCGACTTCTGCGAGATCGAGATGAAGTGCCGCGCGTGGCGGAAGCCGCGGCGTATGTAGCGCTGGTAGACGCGCCCGGTGAGCGACGTCGGGTTTTCCGGCAAGTCACCCAGCGCCGATCGCAAGGCCAGCAGGTCGTGGCAATGAACCACGTGCGGCCGGTGCGCGAGCTGCGGCACCCAGGGCCCGAGGGCCTGGTCGCACAACACGTACAGGGTGTCAGCCGGGTCGCCGGCCATCGCGGCGCGCAGTTGCGCAGGGAATACGAGGTACTGATCGACGTAGCCCGCCCATTTGGACAACCGGCCTGCAGGCACGAAGCGGTGCACCAGGGGCTGGGGCTGGCGCAAGCTCACCGTGTGACCGCGCGCGCGATACGCCTCGACCAGCATGCGGGCGAAGTGGGCCTGGCTGTGCGAGCCGAGAAACGGGGGGTGCGTCAGCAGCACGAGGTTCATCGACGACCCTCCAGCCCCAGGCCGGTGGGCGACATGTGGTGCCGCAGCTTCCATGCGAAATAGCCCACTGCCGCGAGCGTGCCGGCCAGGCCCGCGGCGGTGTTGATCATGAAGCTGCCACGCACGGTCGACACGTCAACCAGCAGCGCGGCCCCCACCGTGGCGAGCATGCCGGTCGAGATCGACAGGCTCACCGGCATCACCCAGGCGCGTGCACACGCGATGCCGTAGATGGCCCCACCCCAGGCCGACAATGTGGCCGCCGCAACCATCCAGATCAACTCTGCCTGCAGCCCCGCATAGTTGCCGCCCAGCACCCACAAGATGGGCGCCGGCGCAACCCACGCAAAGACCAACAGCGTGGCCAGCAAGCAGGCGTAGAAGGCGTTGACGCCCACAAAGCCGGATGCCAGTTCACCCGGCTGATGACGGCGCGCGAAATACGGCAGCACCAGCGCCGACGAGACCGAGCCGATGAGCGTGAACAACGCCCCCAGACGCCCGAGCGCACCGACCTCGGCCACCCGCTCGGCACTGCCAAAGACGCCGATCAACCAGAGCGCAAGCTGGCTGCTGCACACGAAGTAGACCGTGTTCGGCGCTTGCTTCCACAAGTGCTCGCGCAAGGCTGGCCGGTCGAGGCCCGGCGCCCGGGCAGGCAGCTCGACGTGAGCATCCAGATGGCGCACGAGGGCCAGGTACGACACCGCGGCCACTGCGAGGTTGACCAGGCAGGCGATGGTTGCGTCGAGCACCAGCCACGTCGCGGCAACCAGCACTGCCAGCTTCGCCAGATTGACCGCCAGATCCAGCTTCTGCTGAAAGCCCACATGGCCCAGCAGCCTCACGATCGAGAGCGCCACGCCAGCACGCACGCCCAGCAGCGCGGTGGCGACGATCAGCACCGTGAGCGCGGCCATCTGCCACAGCGGTGTCTGCTGCCACCACAGCAAGGCCACACAGCATGGAATCAAGACGGCGAGCATGCCCCATGCGAGACGCCGATGCAGCGCATAGGCATCTGCTACCAGGGCCCCAAGCGCCGCGCGCTCGTTTGCCAGCCGGCCACCGCGGGCCATCACCGCGGTGGCCAGGCCCAGGTCGCACAGCGTGACAGCCATGCCCGCCATGCTCACCGCCAGCGTGTAGTAGCCGTACTGCGCCTGCACCATGTAGCGCACGAGCAGGATGCCCGAACCGAAGCCGATCATCTGCACGATGAGCTGGGTCGACGAAAAGCTCGCCAGCCGCAGCAAGCGCTGGCGGGTGATCAAACTGGTCATGACAGCCTCTCGCCGGGTGGGTGCGCCCGGCGAAGGGCCCGCTCAGCGCGCGTGAACTGCATGGGCTCAGCGATCGACCAGCTTGCGGAAATACGCGATGGTCGGCGCCAACCCATCCTGCAGCGACACCATCGGCTCCCAATCGAGCGCCTTCTTTGCCAGGCTGATGTCGGGGCAGCGCTGCTTCGGGTCATCGCTGGGCAATGGCTTGAAGACCAGGCGCGAAGAACTCTTGGTCATTCGCAGCACGGTTTCGGCGAGCTGCAGCATGGTGTATTCGCCGGGGTTGCCGATGTTCACCGGGCCGGTCAGCGACGCGTCAGTGGCCATCATGCGCACCATGGCCTCGACCAGGTCATCGACATAACAAAAGCTGCGCGTCTGCTGCCCATCACCGAACACCGTGATGTCTTCACCACGCAGCGCCTGCATGATGAAGTTGGACACCACGCGGCCATCGTCGGGCTGCATGCGCGGGCCATAGGTGTTGAAGATGCGCACCACCTTCACGTCGAGCTTGTGCTGGCGGTGGTAGTCGAAAAACAGCGTCTCGGCGCAGCGCTTGCCTTCGTCATAGCAGGCGCGGATGCCGATCGGGTTCACGTTGCCCCAATAGGCTTCGGTCTGCGGGTGCACGGAAGGGTCGCCGTACACCTCGCTGGTGGAGGCCTGGAGAATGCGCGCCTTCACGCGCTTGGCCAGACCCAGCATGTTGATCGCACCGTGCACGCTGGTCTTGGTGGTTTGCACCGGATCGTGCTGGTAGTGAACGGGCGACGCGGGGCACGCAAGGTTGTAGATCTGCCCCACTTCCACATAAAGCGGGAAGGTCACGTCGTGCCGCTGAAACTCGAAGTACTCAGACGCCAGCAGGTGGCGAATGTTCTCGCGGCTGCCGGTGAAGAGGTTGTCGATGCAAAGCACATCGCGCTTGTCGCGCACCAGCCGATCGCACAAGTGCGAACCCAGGAAGCCGGCTCCCCCGGTGACCATGACAGTGTTGTTCATGAAAGATCTTTCTGGAGTGGATGGGTGTGGAGTGGGGGGGTAGAAATGGTGATCAGCGTCGGAACACTGCTGACCTGCCTGCTGGCGCACGTGCTTGCAGCCGAAGGCTCCCGCGTGGCCGGGTTGCCCCGGCGCCTTGCAGCCCGGCCTGCGT
>JACMKW010000438.1 GCA_014379885.1 Rhizobacter sp. | reverse complement strand
TGATGGCCTTGTCGAACAAGTTCGGCTCCATCGTGCTGACCACCGGCAACAAGAGCGAAATGGCCACCGGCTACTGCACTCTGTATGGCGACATGGCCGGCGGTTTTGCGGTGATCAAGGACGTCGCCAAGACCCTCGTCTACCGCCTCGCCACCTGGAAGAACGCACAAGGCGCTGAGGTCATTCCGCAGCGCATCATCACGCGGCCGCCCTCGGCCGAGCTGCGCCCGGATCAGAAAGACCAGGACAGCCTGCCGCCCTATGAGGTGCTCGACGGCATCTTGCAGCGCTACATGGAAGACGACCAGGGCATCGACGAGATCGTGGCCGCTGGTTTTGCCGCAGCCGATGTGGAACGTGTTACCCGGCTCATCAAGATCAACGAGTACAAGCGGCGCCAAGCGCCCATCGGCATCCGCATCACCCACAGGGCCTTCGGTAGGGATTGGCGCTACCCCATCACTTCGAAGTTCCGCGCTTAACTTAAACTACGCCCATCTATTTTCCCTGGAGACCGCCATGAAACAGATCACCGCGATCGTGAAGCCGTTCAAGCTCGAAGAAGTGCGTGAAGCGTTGGCCGACGTGGGCGTGACCGGGCTCACTGTGACCGAGGTCAAGGGTTTCGGGCGCCAGAAAGGGCATACCGAGCTGTACCGTGGTGCCGAATATGTGGTCGACTTTTTGCCGAAGGTGAAGGTCGAAGTGGTGGTGAAAGACGGCGATGTGGATCGCTGCATCGAAGCCATCGTCAAGGCCGCCAAGACGGGCAAGATCGGTGACGGCAAGATTTTTGTCACAGCAGTGGAACAGGTTGTTCGCATCCGCACTGGCGAGACGGACGAAGCTGCGGTCTGAGCTGAATTCGCTCAAGAAGAAGCCCGCATGTTGCGGGCTTTTTTGCGCCTAGATGTGCCGGTAGTCGTCGGGCGCAGTGGCTTGAGCGGCTTGTCCGGCCAGCCGATCCAACAGCTCAGTCGGGTCATTGGCAACTTGCAGCAACTGCTGCTGCGCCGGTGGCACAAAGCCGTCGGCCACCGCTTGCGCCATGAACGCCAGCAGGCGGTCGTAGTAACCATCGACGTTTAACAGGCCTACCGGCTTGTCGTGGTAGCCCAGCTGGCGCCACGTCCACACCTCGAACAGCTCTTCGAAAGTGCCAATGCCGCCTGGCAGCGCTACAAAAGCATCGGCCCGCTCGGCCATCATCTGCTTGCGCTCGTGCATGGTGTTGACGACGTGCAGCTCGCTGAGCCCCGGGTGGCCGAGTTCACGCTCCATCAGTGAATGCGGAATGACCCCCACCACGGAGGCGCCGGCTGCCAGCGCCGCATTGGCCACCGCGCCCATCAAACCGGCATTGCCTCCGCCGTACACCAGCTGCCAACCGCGCTGGCCGATCAGTGTGCCGATGCGACGCGCAGCGGCTTCATATGCGACATCAACGCCAAGGCGCGAGCCGCAATAAACGCACAGCGAAAGCTTGCTCACAGGAACCTGTGCCACAGCGCCGCGCCCCACAAGCCGGCGCACAAGACCAGCGACAAGAACACGGCCGCGCTGGCCAGATCCTTCGCGCGTTTGGAGAGGTCGTGCAGCTCGAACGACACACGGTCGATGGCCGCTTCTATGCCCGAGTTCAGCAGCTCCACGATCATCACCAACAGCACGGCGCCCACCAGCAAAGCCACTTCGACCCAGCTGCGACCGACCCAGAAGGCGGACGGAATCAGCGCGACGGCCAGCCAGACTTCCTGGCGGAAAGCGCTTTCACCGCTGTAGGCCGTTTTCAGCCCTTCGAACGAATAGCCCGTGGCGCGAATCACGCGGTCCATGCCGGTGCGGCCTTTGAATGGATTGCTCATGGGCGGCGATTGTGCCTCGCCCCCAAGGCGTTCAAGCCTCGCGACGTGGCTCGGGCAGGGCGGTGATCAAACGTGTGCCGCAGATCGCGTCATGCCAGAACTGGCATTGGGGGTGAAGCAGCGACAGCAGCGCATACGCCACCACGCCCGCACCCACAGCGCCCATAGCTTCCCAGCGTGTCCAGTGATTGAACTCAGCCAACAGAACCGCCGGTGCCACCCACAGGCAGCTGGCGAAGAAGCGCAGCAAGGCGTGACCCTGGCTCAGTTTTTCCCCATCGGCAGTCACCACGCGGATGTGCCATGTCTGCATGGGCAAGGTCTGACCGCGAACCGACCAGAACCAGGTGAAATAAACGCCGTAGATGATGAAGGTGATCACTCGAAGCGCCGTGCCGCTCTGCAAGGGGTGCTGCTGGCCAGTAAGTGCGACGAACAACGCCCCCAGCGCGCCCGGGATCAGCCCGATGCCGAACAAGAGCATCCCCTCGTACACGAAGCTGGCCATGCGGCGCCACAGGCTGGGAGCCTGGGTTTCGGGAAGCAGGGCCGCCATGGCCTCGGTCATGGCCGCGGAGCGGCTGGCGTCGAGGCGGCAGCAGAGCGTGTGGCCGCCCCTTGAGGGCCACGTTTGGGCAACAGGGTTGACTGGTCGACAAAGCCTGGAGTGACCGCAATCTTGGGCAGCCCGGCTGGCTGGTGCGCCGGCGGGCTGGCCTGCTTGGTGATCAGGTTGGTGGTAGCACCCGGGCGCGCCTGTGCCACGGTGGGGGCAACTGCCTTGGGGCGAGGCGCATATGACGAGTTGGGCACCACATTCGACTTGGTGCCAGCCGCATCAGCCGCTGGGTCAGCAGTCGGGGCCTTGCGCGTGGCGGGGGCGGCCCGGGCAGCAAACTGCTTTTGCTGCTCGGGCGGCAGAGCACGGTAGGCTTCCCATTTGTCCTTGCGTTCCTGGGCAGGGACCTGCTGCGCTTCCTTGAAGTTCATGCGGGCCTGGCCGCGTTCACGCGGGGTCAGCTTGGCCCAATCCTCCATCCGGGTCTGGATTCGCGCCTGTTCGTCGCGCGGCATGCTGGGGAACTTGTTGGCGATTTCCAGCCACTTGGTCTTACGTGTGCCATCAATGCCACCCCATTCACGTTCCAGCGGTCTGAGCGCGTTTTTCTGGCTCGGGCTGAGAGACGTCCACGAAACGCCTTCCGCGTTTTGGGGTGATGCTTTGGGAGCGGTGGTGGTTGCGCCGCCTTGTGCAAAGCCGACGTGCGGTGCTGCCAGCATCAGCGCTACAGCGAACCACATCCAGGAGACGTTGCGCCGCGCTGATTCACGCCGCGTGGGTGAGACCAACCGGGTTGCAAGCATCAACACACCGGTCAATCGCGAGGAGCCTTCAGGAACTCCACGAAACCAGGGTCACTGTAGGCGGAAGGGGGCAGGTCATCGGCCAGCAGCGAAGCATCGATTTCTGCTGCGGCGGAGATCTGGTTGTTGTTGTGCCAGCGCTGAATGAGCACCAAGCCACCCACCAGGGCGACCAATGGAATTACCGCAGCCAGCTGAACCCACCAACCCGAGCCACCTTCGCCGCTGCCCAGGGAGAGTGTGGATCCGCTGTTCGCCACGACGACCGAATCGGCCACCGGAGCGGTGCGAGCCGCACGGGCGCGCTGCAAGGCCTGCTCGCGTGCGAAACGCAGACGCTCGCTCACCCCTTGCGGCAGATCCGCTGTGAGGTCTGTCAGGCGTGCAGTCATGCGCAAGGCAAGGCGAGCTTCCAAGGCGTCTAGTTCGGCAGGTGCGTAGGGTCGAAGATAGGTGTTGTTCATAGCTCAATTCCCTTTGCCTTCAGGGCATCCGCCAAGGCGTGCACCGCACGCGAGCAATGTGTCTTGACGCTGCCTTCCGAGCACCCCATCACGGAAGCTGTTTCGGCAACATCGAGTTCCTCCCAGTAACGCAGCAGGAAGGCTTCCCGTTGACGCGCTGGCAATCTCGAAACTTCACCATCGATGGCTAGCAGGATCTGCGCCCGAGAAACCGACTCGGCTGCACTCTCTGTGGCAGATGACTCATTTTGCGACGCTAAAGTTTCCAGCAGATCAAAATCCCCATCGTCACTTGAGGATTCGTACTCGGAAAAGTTGCGAACCACCGCGTTGCGGACCTTCTGGCGGCGAAACCAGTCCATGGTCGCGTTGGAGAGGATGCGCTGAAAGACCAGCGGAAGCTCGGCCGCCGGCCGGTCCGCGTACTTTTCGGCGAGGCGGATCATCGAATCCTGGACGACGTCAAGCGCGGCGTCGTCATCTCGCACGGCATACGCCACACGCTTGAAGGCGCGCTTTTCGACGCTTTTCAGAAAATCCGAAAGTTCTTTGTCAGATGCCAAGGGAAGTGCGCCTCAGGCGGGAGCCTGTCGAAACGGGAGCGATTATCACATTGCGTCAAGCGTGCTCTGCGCGAGTGTCCAAGCGGTTCTATAATGCTCCTTTGCACAACATCTGGTCTCAATTTGGCGGCCCGACCTGGGCTCCTTGTTTTTTGACTCAGCAGGTACCACACCCGCCTCATGAGGGCGCGGAGAGGTGCACCGATGGTTTTTCGTTAGAGAAATTCACAAAGGTTCAACATGGATATGTCTGCCGCGGAAATCAAGCGCGCCGCTTTGGCGCAGCAACCGCAACCCTCCAATGCGGAGCCGAACGGCTCCGAAATTCTGGTCCGCTGCCTTCAAGCCGAGGGCGTCAAGTTCCTCTGGGGTTACCCCGGTGGCGCGGTCCTGTACATCTACGACGCGCTCTACAAGCAAGACAGCATCGAACACGTGTTGGTGCGCCATGAGCAGGCCGCCGTTCACGCGGCTGATGGCTATGCGCGCGCCACTGGCAACGTAGGCGTGGCCCTGGTCACATCGGGCCCGGGTGTTACCAATGCCGTGACCGGCATTGCCACCGCCTACATGGACTCGATTCCGATGGTGATCATCACCGGCCAGGTACCTACGCCTGCCATCGGGCTCGATGCCTTCCAGGAATGTGACACCGTGGGCATCACGCGCCCCATCGTGAAGCACAACTTCCTGGTCAAGGACGTGCGCGACTTGGCCATCACCTTGAAGAAGGCCTTCCACATCGCCCGCACCGGCCGGCCCGGCCCGGTGGTGGTCGACATCCCCAAGGATGTGTCGCAGAAGACCACGCCGTTCCACTACCCGGCCACGATCGAGATGCGCTCGTACAACCCGGCGCGCAAGGGGCACGGAGGCCAGATTCGCAAGGCGGTTCAGTTGCTGCTGGCGGCCAAGCGCCCCTACATCTACACCGGTGGCGGTGTGGTGCTGGGCAATGCTGCGGCGGAACTGCGTGAACTGGTCAACCTGCTCGGCTACCCCTGCACCAACACCTTGATGGGTCTGGGCAGCATGCCGGCCAGCGATCCCAAGTTCCTGGGCATGCTGGGCATGCACGGGACGTACGAAGCCAACATGACGATGCAGAACTGCGACGTCCTGCTCGCCGTCGGCGCGCGCTTCGACGACCGCGTGATCGGCAACCCGAAGCACTTTGCCTCGGTGGAACGCAAGATCGTTCACATCGACATCGACCCGTCGTCGATTTCCAAGCGCGTCAAGGTCGACATTCCCATCGTCGGCGTCGTGAAGGATGTGCTGCAAGAGTTGATTGCGCAGATCAAGGAAGCGCAAGCCAAGCCCGACGTGCAGGCGCTGT
>JACMKW010000437.1 GCA_014379885.1 Rhizobacter sp. | reverse complement strand
AGCTAAGCACCCGAGAACTTCAATCAGTTGACTGCATCCTTGAGGGCCTTGCCCGGGCGAAACTTGGGCACCTTGGCGGCCTTGATCTTGATGGTGGCACCCGTGCGCGGGTTTCGGCCAGCACGCGCTGCGCGCTTGCTCACGCTGAAAGTGCCGAAGCCCACCAGCGATACGCTGTTGTTCTTCTTGAGTGTTGATTTCACACCGCCGATCAGGGCTTCCAGTGCGCGCGTGGCAGCTGCTTTGGAAATGTCAGCCTGCTTGGCAATGTGTTCAATCAATTCGGATTTGTTCACGAAGGTACCCCCTCAAAAAAGGTGTCTCGAAAGAATCTGGCTAGGTGATCTGGGCCGCACCGCTGTTCACGAAACAGGTGGCTTCACGGCTCAAACGATTACAGCCGCAGGCACACCCAGTGTCAAGCGCGGAAGCGGATTCTATGCGTAATCAACTGCTTCCCAGCGAGGCAACGCCACGTGCTTCCACGCTTGACAAGCCCAGGTGTCGCGCCTAATCCAGCCCTCACGCTGTCGAGGCTTCGGACTTTCCCTCACTGCGAACCACCATCGACACACCCAACGCCGTGAGCGCCATCCCCAACAACATGAGCGGCGTCAACGGTTCCTGAAAAAGAACCCATGCCATCAGTGCCGTTGTCGGTGGCACGAGGTACAACAAGCTCGTGACCTGCGTAGCTGCACCACGCTGAATCAACAGGTACAGCAACGAACTGCCACCCAGCGTCAATCCAACAACCGACCACGCCATGGCACCAATGAAGTGCGGGTGCAGCATGACCTGCTCTGACTCCAGCAGCGCGATCGGCAAGCTCACCACCAGCGCTGCCATCAACTGCACCGTGTTCGCTGTGCGCACATCACACGGTGCCACAAAGCGCTTTTGATACAAGGTGCCTGCCGTGATCGACAGCAAGGCGATTGCTGCAAGCGACAGGTTCCACACAGACAACTCGCCGGCGCCGAGCTTGTGCCACACCACCAGCACCAGACCGCCCAGGCCCAGCAGCAAGCCCAACCATTGTTGGCGCGAGGCGCGCGCGCCTGCCGCGCTTTCAGTCTGGCTGAGCCACACGGCCGTGAGCACAGGCTGCAAGCCGACGAGCAAGGCAATCGTGCCCGCACCCATGCCGGCTTTCACTGCGGTCCACACGCCCCCGAGGTAACCCGCATGCATCAGTACGCCAGTCACGCACAGGTGCAGCCACTGCGAACGCGTCTTGGGCCACTCGGCGCGCGACCACACGATCCACAGGCCGAAGCACAACAGCGACAGCGCATAACGGATCGAGAGAAAGGTGATCGGCGGTGCGTGCGGCATGCCATAACGCGCCACGATGAACCCCGTGCTCCAGATCAGCACGAACACCACCGGCATGGCACGCAACAGCGCACCCTGCTGGGAAGACGTCATGCGCCGCTCATCGAGCCTTGGCTCGAATCTCCGGCAGCGCCTTCTTCAGGTAATACACCATCGACCAGATGGTCAGCACTGCCGCGGCATAAATGAGCAGCGTGCCCCAGACTTGGGTGTCGATCAGGCCGAAGAGCTTGCCGTGATAGAGCAGGAACGGAATGGCCACCATCTGCACCACGGTCTTGACCTTGCCCAGCATGTGCACGGCCACACTGCGCGAAGCGCCGATCTGCGCCATCCATTCACGCAAGGCCGAAATTGCGATCTCCCGACCGATGATCACAAACGCGACCAACGCGCCCACGCGGTCGAGTTGCACCAGCACGAGCAACGACGCACACACAAGAAACTTGTCAGCCACCGGGTCGAGAAAGGCGCCGAACGACGATGTCTGGTTGAGCTTGCGCGCGAGATAACCGTCGGCCCAATCGGTCAGCGCCACCACGATGAACAGCACGGTGGCCACCAGGTTCTTGGTGGCTTCGTTTCCGTCGAGGTAGAAAATGCCGACGATCAGCGGGATCGCGACGATGCGCGCCCAGGTCAGCAGGGTGGGCAGATTGAAAAACATCCGGGCATTGTGCCGAAGTTCTTTGGCGCAGCCCGGGATGTTTTCAATGCCCCAACAAACGACTACTGCGCGTCGAGCGTGCGCGGTTTGAAGCGCTTGTCGTCGTTGAACAAGAAGGCTTCGGCGAACTTCCAGGGCTTAGGCAGCTTGGACACATCACCAAAAGGTGCTGCGCGCTTGACCGCATCAATTGCCATCTGGGTGGTCTCGGGCGCCTGGCTCGGGCGCCGCATGATGTCGATGTTCTTGAGGCTGCCGTCGGCATTCAACTCCATCTCCAGCACCGGAATGGCCAGCAGCATCTGCTGCGGCTTGCCGGTGTAGCTGCCGTTCGGGTTGGCCGCCACCATGCGCTTGGCGGCTTGCAGCTTGAACTCGTTCCAGTTCTTCGACACCAGCGCCGGCGTTAGCTTCGACGTGTTCACCGGAGCCGGGGACGCCGCCGTTTCCACGGCCCTCGTCGGCGCCGGGGTGAGCGCGGGCTCGGTGGGCTTGGTACTGCCGCACCCGGCCAAGCCGAGCATCAGGGCCAGGCTGCTTGCGGCAGCCCAGCGGGCCGGCACGCCACGCACCATCGGATTCATGTCAATGCAATGCACGATAGATTTCCTCTGCGAGTTCTTTGGAGATGCCATCCACGCTGGCGAGGTCTTCGACGCTGGCGTGGCCCACGCCACGAGCCCCCCCGAAGCGCTGCAAAAGTTTCGCACGTTTCTTCGGGCCGATGCCCGCAATCTCTTCGAGCACGCTGCCTCCGGTGCGCACACTGGCACGTTTGGCGCGCATTCCGGTGATGGCAAAACGGTGCGCCTCGTCACGTATCTGCGCCACCAGCATCAAGGCCGCCGAGTCATGCCCGAGGTAGACCTTGTCGCGCCCGTCGGCGAACACCAGTTCTTCCAGCCCGACCTTGCGGCCTTCGCCTTTTTCAACGCCGACGATGAGTCCCAGGTCCAGCCCCAGTTCCTCGAACACCTCGCGCGCCATGCTGACCTGGCCCTTGCCGCCGTCTACCAGCACGAGATCGGGCAGGCGTGCTTCTCCCGTCTGCACCGCAGCGGCCAGCTTGCTGTAGCGGCGCGTCAGCACCTGGCGCATGGCGGCGTAGTCGTCACCACCGGTGATGCCCTCGATGTTGTAGCGGCGGTACTGCGCGCTTTGCATCTTGTGGCTTTCGAACACCACGCACGATGCCTGGGTTGATTCGCCAGCGGTGTGGCTGATGT
>JACMKW010000436.1 GCA_014379885.1 Rhizobacter sp. | reverse complement strand
TGGTTGCCTGAGCCGACTGTCCCGAGCTGACTTTCTGCCAGTTTCTTTAACCCGTTGACGACAGGCAGTGTCCAGCCAGGATGATCGGTATCGAACAATTCGTGCTCAACGCGTTCGTCATTTTTCCGCCAGCAAGATGGTGCAGTCGCGCAGCTCTTTAAGTGCGCGGATGAGGTCCAGGATCACTGGCACCTCGTCCACGCTCATGCCCGCGGTAGGTTCGTCGAACATGAAAACTTTCGGGTCGAGGGCCATCAGCATGGCGACCTCGAGCTTGCGTTGGTCGCCGTGCGGCAGGCTGCTCGCCGCCACATCGGCCTTGTCGGCCAGGCGCACGCGCTCCAGCATGGCGTGAGCGCGCTCCAGCGTGTTACGCCGGTCCAGCCACACCGACCAGAGGTTCAGCCCTTCCTTGCGGCGCGACTGCACGGCCAGGCGCACGTTCTCGACCACCGACAGGTTGGGGAACAGTTGTGTGAGCTGAAACGCGCGGCCCAGGCCTCGGTGCGTGCGCGCCGAAACGGCCTCGTTCGTGATGTCCACACCATCGAGCTTCACCGAGCCCTCGTTCGCACGCAACTGGCCCGAGATGAGGTTGAAGTAGGTGGTCTTGCCCGCGCCGTTGGGGCCGACGATGGCGGTCAGCGTGCCGGGCTGGAACGCGCAGCTCACGTGGTCTACCGCCACGTGGCCGCCGAAGCGGATGGTCAGGTCTTTGGTTTCAAGCATCAGGGACACGTCCCGGTCACATAGTGGTTGGGCGCCGTCTGCTTCAGCGTGGTGATGATGAACACGTTCCACAGACCCATGTTCTGGTTGGAGCCATTGGCCAGCGCATACCCGCCGCTCATGTGAGCGCGGCCGGCGGTGGTGTGGGCGTAGTTGCTGGCGGTGAAGCACACGCGTGGGGGCACGGGAGGAGGAGGAGGTGGTGGTGGTGGTGGGTTGGGATCCGGATCAGGCGGCGTGCCACCACCGCCCGACGACAGCTGATCCACCATCGCCTTGATGGCTGCCATCTGCGTGCCGGTTTTCTGTGCGAAGTTGCTGCCGTACCAGCCGATCCAGTCCCAGCAACCGTTGGGGTTGGCGAGCGAGCCGCTGGCCGAGGTGGCGCGGCTGGTGCTGTCGACCTTGGCCTGCGGGAACAGCACGATGATGTGGTTGGTGTCGGCCCAGCGGGTGTAGCCGGTGTTCTTGATGAACTTGTCGCCGATCGTGGCGAAGCCTTGCTGGCAGCCGTGCAACGCGACGTGCAGCTTGCACACCGTGCCGGCCGCGCAGCTCGCGGGCACATACACCCAGCCGGTGGCGGCCATGCCGGGGTTGCCGGTGAAGGCGCTCTGGTTGAACTCGATGTAGTTATTGGCGGCCGGCGCGTTGTTGCGGGCGGCGAGCGCGCCATAGAACTTGGTGAACGCCGCCTTGGCGCCGTCGTAGCTGCAGTTGCTGATGTAGGGCGAGGCGCTGCTGCTGCAGGTGTTGTTGCCACCGCTGTCGAAGTCAGTCGGGAACACGTGCGCGGTGCTGGCGCGCTTCACGTACTCAAGATTGGCCGCAGGCACACCATTGTTGGTGTACTGCGTTTGCACGGCGTTCATCGGGTTGGGGCCGACGGTGTAGTCGCTGGTACCGACGAACAGGTAGATCTTCTGGGCGGCCACGAGCGCCTTGTTGTCGTTGGCCGTGCCGCTCCAGTTGTTGATGTCGGCCTGCATCGTGTTCAGCATGCCGGCGCTGACCGTCGCGTTGTACATGCAGGCGGTGTAGTTGCTGTGGCCGGCGCACATGTAGGGGCCGCCTGCGAACACACCCACGCCCTTGAAGGTGGACGTGTAGGCGTAGCCGAGCTGGTTGGCCATGAAGCCGCCGGAGGACAGGCCCGAGACTGTGATCTGGCTGGGGTCGACCTTGAGTGCAGGCAAGGGCACCGCGGCGTGGCTCGCCACGGCAAGCGCGAGGAATGCGGCAGCGCTCAGGGATCTGAGGATGAGATGCGTCATGGTGAGAACCTCCACGGTGGAGCGGGCCTTCGATACCTCAGGCTGAGCGGACTGTGGCTGTTCGACAGCCCAGCAGCCCGCGCATCACCACCCGCTCACCCTGAGGTATCGAAGGGCCGCTCGGACGGTGGGGCGCGACGCGCTTCAACGCTTGTTCTTGATCGGAATGTTCATCTCTTCCGGCTTGATCTCGCGGATCAGTTCGGGCACACCCCAAGCAAACGCCGGGTCCACCTTGATCTTGAAGTGGTACATGCTCTGCATGGCTTGGTGATCTTCCTTGCGGAAGGTCATCTTGCCCTTGGGCGTTTCGAAGCTCATGCCTTCCATGGTGGTGATGAGCTTGTCGGTGTTGGTGTCGCCCTTGGTCTTCTTGAGGGCCTCCACGAGCGCAATGGCGGCGCTCATGCCACCGGCGGTGAAGAAGTCAGGCGGCGTCTGGTACTTCTTGTAGTGGTTGGCCACCAGCCATTCGTTGACCGGGTTCTTCGGAATGCCGAAGTAGTAGTACGCCGCGCCTTCCAGGCCAGGGAACTGCTTGTAAGCCACCAGCGCCGGCAGGATGTTGCCGCCGGTGGCCAGCTCGATGCCGTAGCGCTTTTGCAGCTCAAGGTCAGCGAACTTGGTGAAGGGCGAATTGGCGCCCGCCCACACCACCCACACGATCTTGCGGCCGGGTTTGTCTTTCAGCGCGTCAATCAAATGCTGCATGCCGGCGGTGAAATCGGTGGTCG
>JACMKW010000435.1 GCA_014379885.1 Rhizobacter sp. | reverse complement strand
TTCCTGGCTGCCATCATTTCCGCCTTCTGGTACCTGCGCAATGAGGAGTTCGAGCGCGAGCAAGAGTCCGTCAAGCGAGACACTGAGATCGCCCAGCAGCAGATCCGCCTGCGCCTGATCGAGAACCAGGAGCAACTGGTGCGCATTGCGCGCGAGATCGTCACCCGCACCATCGACCAAGATGAATTCCTCGGCCAGGCTGCCAGCTTCACGCGCGAGCGGCCCGAAATCACCAACCTCATCTGGGTGACCAATGGGCGCGTGCGGCGTGCCAGCTATTCGACCTTCACGGCGCACACCGAACCGGGCCTGCCTCTCGCAGAGGTCACCCGCTCTCTGCCCGATGCGCGCAACCCCGAGCCCGAAGACGCCTTCAAGGCCGCGCGCGAGCTGCGCCTGCCGGTGTACTCGCGCACCTTTGCCGACTCGTACGGCAACGCCGTGTTCCAGGTGCAGGTGCCCTTGCTCGACCGCAGTGCCTTCTCGGGCACCTTGATCGCCGAGTACTCCATCGATTCGCTGGTGCGCTACTTCATCCCGTCGGAGGTATCACGTCGCCACACCATGACCTTGCTGGATGCGCAAGACAAGGTGGTCGCAAGCACCATGGCGCTCACCCCCGGCCAGCCCGCCAAGCCGGCCTCCATCGTTCACGACGTGCCCCTCGCGCCTGCCAGCAACGGCCTGGTGCTGCGCGGCCAGGGCTACCGCACCTCGATCGGGCTGATCAGCAACACGCTGTTCTGGATGGTCTCGGCCCTGAGCGTGCTCACCGTGTGGATGCTGCTGGGCACCTGGCGCCACATGCGCCGGCGCATGCAGATGCAAAGCGCGCTCATTTCGGAGACCAACTTCCGCCGCGCGATGGAGAACTCCATGCTCACCGGCATGCGCGCCATGGACATCGAAGGCCGCATCACCTACGTGAACCCTGCCTTCTGCGCCATGACGGGTTTTAACGAAGGTGAACTCATCGGCCGCATGCCGCCTTTCCCGCACTGGCCACCCGACCGCTACGAAGAGAACAACCGCCTGTTGCAACAGGAGTTGCAGGGCCGAAGCCCGGCCGGTGGCATCGAGGTGAAGGCCATGCGCAAGGACGGCACGCTGTTCGACGCGCGCATGTACGTCTCGCCGCTGATCGACCCGAAAGGCATGCAGACCGGCTGGATGACGTCGATGACCAACATCACCGAGGCCAAGCGCGTGCGCGACCAGCTCTCGGCCTCGCACGAACGTTTCACCACGGTGCTGGAAGGGCTGGACGCCGCGGTTTCGGTACTCTCAGTGCAACAAGGCGAGCTGCTTTTTGCCAACCGCTCATACCGCCTGTGGTTCGGCGCCGAAGCCCGCGGCCATGGGCTGCTGGCCGGTGGCGACCCGGGCCTGCCAACCATTGCCGACATCGGCGACTCAGTCGACAGCCTCGGTGGGCTGCCCACGCAAGAGCTCACCGAGACCGGCTCCGACCCACGCGAGGTATTCATCGAATCGCTCGGCAAGTGGTTCGACGTTCGAGCCCGCTATCTGCAATGGACCGACGGCCGCCTTGCGCAAATGCTGATCGCCACCGACGTGACCGGCCGCCGCCACGCCGAAACCCAGGCCGCTCAGCAGGCCGAGAAGGCGCAGGTCACGAGCCGCCTGGTCACCATGGGCGAGATGGCGTCTTCGGTGGCACACGAGCTGAACCAACCGCTCACCGCCATCACCAATTACTGCAACGGCATGGTGTCGCGCGTGAAGAACGACGCCATCGAAAAGGGAGATCTGATCGCCGCCCTGGAAAAAACCGCCCGCCAGGCCGAACGCGCGGGGCAGATCATTCGCCGCATCCGCGCGTTTGTGAAACGCAGCGAGCCGCAACGCCAGGCGGCGCAGGCACACACCATCGTGGATGACGCGGTCGATTTGGCCGGCATCGAGCTGCGACGGCGCAATGTGTCGCTGCACGTGTATGTGGCGCAGCGCCTCCCTACGCTGATGGTCGACCCCATCCTCATTGAGCAAGTGGTGCTCAACCTCCTGAAGAACTCAGCCGAGGCCATCGACATGGCGCAGATGCCACCGGCGCGCCGCAACATCGAGCTTCGCGTCGTGCCGAAGCACACACCGGAAGAAGGTGGCGTGATCGAGTTCAGCGTCACCGACACCGGCCCGGGTTTGAAAGACGAAGTGATCGCGCGGTTGTACGAGGCTTTCTTCTCTACCAAGGCCGAAGGCCTGGGCATCGGCCTCAGCCTGTGCCGCTCGATCATCGAGAGCCACCGCGGCCGTATCCGGGCGCAGAACTTATACAATGGCGACCTCGCTGTCGGCTGCCGTTTTACCTTTACGCTGCCGGTCGAAACCGCCAAATCACCAGGCCTTGAACCGGCCTTGACATGTGACAGCACCCATGAGATTGATTCCGAAAAAAGGCACAGTTTACGTCGTTGACGATGACGAAGCCGTGCGAG
>JACMKW010000434.1 GCA_014379885.1 Rhizobacter sp. | reverse complement strand
GGCGCCATGGACTTTGACCTGGGCAGCATCTCGCTCGACCTCGGCAACGAGACCACGGTGGCACAACCCAAGGTAACGCAAGGTGCTCCGGTGTCTACCGACTACGGTGCCATCGACCTGGGTGAGGTCACCGATGACGGTGCCGATCCGATCGCTCGCAAGCTGGAGCTGGCAGAAGAATTCCGCCAGATCGGTGACATGGAAGGCGCGCGTGACCTGTTGCAGGAAGTTGTGGCCAAGTCCAGCGGCGCGGTCAAGACGCGTGCGCAGTCCATGCTGAACGATCTGGGCTGAAGCCGGCCCAGCATCGTGTGAGGCTGGCGCTCGGCATCTGCTACCGCGGCCAGGGCTACAACGGCTGGCAAAGCCAGCCCGGTGGCCGCACCGTGCAAGACCAACTCGAACGGGCACTGTCGCAGTTTGCGGCGGTGCCCGTTCGAACGATGTGCGCCGGGCGCACCGACACCGGCGTGCATGGCCTGAACCAGGTCATCCACATCGACCCACCGGTGCAACGCGAATTGGCCTCCTGGGTTCGCGGCACCAATCGCTACCTGCCGTCAGACATTGCGGTCCAGTGGTGCCATGAGGTCGAAGGCGACTTTCATGCGCGCAACAGCGCCCAAGGCAGGCGCTACGCCTATTTGCTGCTGGAGTCTGCTGTGCGACCCGCGCTGGAGTCGGGCGTTGCAGGTTGGACGCACCGCTCGCTGACCCTTGATGCAATGCAAGACGCAGCCGGCGTACTCATCGGTGAGCACGATTTCAGCGCGTTTCGTTCATCGGAGTGCCAGGCGGCGTCACCGGTGAAACTGATGCGTGCCATTGCCATCTGCCGCGCTGGGGCTTACTGGCGTTTCGATTTTGACGGCTCAGCCTTTCTTCACCACATGGTGCGCAACATCATGGGTTGCCTGCTGGCCATCGGCAGCGGCCAGCGCCCTGCGCCATGGATGCACGAAGTGTTGGCATCGCGCTCGCGGCAGTCTGCCGCCCCTACATTTCCCGCCGATGGCCTGTACTTTGTTGGGCCGTACTACGATCCGTGCTTCGGGCTGCCAACGCACACGCCCGCCATGGACTGGCTGCCTAATCACGAATGAACGGCATGAACGCTCGCACACGAATCAAGATCTGTGGTCTCACACGCGAAGTGGATGTGGAAGCCGCTGTCGGGGCCGGCGCAGACGCCGTGGGTTTTGTGCTCTACCCCCGCAGCCCGCGCCACGTGGCCGTCGAGCGTGCGGCCGAACTGGCAAGGCGCTTGCCGCCCTTCGTGACGCCTGTGGTCTTGTGCGTCAATGCCGAGGCTGCATTGATTGAACAAGCCGTTCAATCCATCTCCAACCTGGTATTGCAGTTCCATGGGGATGAAACCCCGGCCGATTGCCGAGCCGCCGGCAGGCCCTTCTTGCGAGCCGCGCGCATGGCGCCTGGCTTCGATTTGTTAGACTTCGCCGCTCAGTACCCGCATGCCCAGGGGCTGTTGCTCGACGCTCACGTCGAGGCCTACGGCGGCAGTGGAAAGGTCTTCGATTGGTCACTCATTCCTCCCAACGTGCTTCGTCCAGTCGTTTTGTCTGGTGGGTTGCATGCCGGAAATGTGATCGACGGCATTTTTCAGGTACGGCCATCGGCCGTTGACGTCAGCTCCGGCGTCGAGAGCGCCAAAGGCATCAAGGATGCCTTGACCATACGCCGGTTTTGCGAGGCCGTCCGCGAAGCGGATGCGCGCATCGCAGTCTCCCCGACCTGAAAGCGTTACCTACCATGTTGAACTACCAGCAGCCCGATGCCCGCGGGCATTTCGGCCCCTATGGCGGCACCTTTGTCGCCGAGACCCTGATCCACGCGCTCGATGAGCTCAACGCAGCCTACGAGCAGGCGCGCAAGGACCCGGCCTTCATGGCCGAGTACCACCACGAGCTCAAGCACTTCGTTGGCCGGCCCAGCCCGATCTACCACGCTGCCCGCATGAGCCGTGAGCTGGGTGGCGCGCAGATCTACCTGAAGCGCGAAGACCTGAACCACACGGGCGCGCACAAGATCAACAACACCATCGGGCAGGCCCTTCTCGCACGCCGCATGGGCAAGCCGCGTGTGATCGCCGAAACCGGCGCTGGCCAGCATGGTGTGGCCACCGCCACCATCTGTGCACGCTATGGCATGGAATGTGTGGTCTACATGGGCAGCGAAGACGTGAAGCGCCAGTCGCCCAACGTCTACCGCATGACCTTGCTGGGTGCTCGTGTGGTGCCGGTCGAGAGT
>JACMKW010000433.1 GCA_014379885.1 Rhizobacter sp. | reverse complement strand
CGGCGGCCAAGCCGGCCAGCTCGCGCCGCCCGTCGACGTGTTCGCCGCGCTGCAGCCCCAGGCTTTCGGCCACCGCAAAGCTGCTGACAAACGTGACCAGCGCGAGCAGCGACGCACCCGGCAGCAGCTGCCACCACAGCGCGGCATCGAGCAGCGGCAACGCAAGCGGCAGGCCGAGGTCGGGCAAGGGACCAACCACCGCCACACCGTGCGATGGTGCTGCGCTCCACCAAGCCACCGCTGCCGCCGCGCCAATCAACAGCAGCGGCGATGCACGCCCCACCAGCCCGGCATGTTCACGCGACAGGTAGCGTGCCGCCAGCCGGGTGAGCGCGCCGCGTGCGACCGTGAGCAGCAGCAGTGCGGCCAGGCCAAACGAGGCGGTGAGGGCGTGGCCCCAGGTGCCGCTTTGCCACCATGAGCGCAATAGCTCTTGTGCATTGGCGCCATGCGCCGGGCTGCCCAGCAAGGCCGGCAATTGCGACAAGGCGATCGACAGCGCCGCGCCGGTTGAAAACCCCTGCAACACCGGCGCGCTCAGCAACGACGCCAGTGCATCGAGCTTGAACACGGCAGCCGCCGCCAGCAGCAAACCCACCTCGGTGGCGAGCACCAGCGCCGCGACCGAGGGGCTCACGCCGTCGGCACCGACCACCGGCGCCAGCACCTGCGCCGTCATCAGCGCCAACACGGCGGCCGGGCCCACGGCGTTGACGCTGCTCGACCCCACCGCCGCATACGCCAGCAGCGGCAGCAGGCTGGCGTAGATGCCCACCTGCGGCGGCAAACCGGCGAGCAGCGCGTACGCGAGGCTTTGCGGAATCAGCAGCACCGCCACGATCAACGCCGCGAGCAGGTCGTCGCGCAGGCTCACCTGTTGGTAGTGGCGAAGTCGGGTGGCGAACATGCGAGCCATTGTCGTCAACGCCCGCCGTGCTTGACGCGATGGCTTGCTGCGCCGCACCATGCTGTCTTCAACCGCCGGGAGACCTGCATGACATGGCTCAACTTCAACCCCGAGGTGCACTGGCCGTTCAGCGGCGCGGTGACCCAAGACATCCACCCCAGCCTGCTGGCCAAGGCCGGCAGCGACCAGACCGAAGTGCGTGTGCTGCGCGAGGTAGCTTCGTACGGCAAGCAGATCGGTGTGCTGAGCGATCTGCTGCTGGCGCTGGTGGCTAGCGTGCAACCCAAGAAACTGGGCCCTGAAGGTGAGCACGCGCTGGAGCAGTTGTGCCAGCTGGTGGGCGACATCCAGCGCATCAAGAGTGAGCTGCACCCGCTGCCCGACGATCCTGCTGCAGCGCGCGAGCTGATCGTTGCCTTGAAAGAACGCTTCCCTGAGCTGAAGTCGACGTAAAGTGCTTCCTGTCCCGGTGCAACGTCCGCCTCATGCAAGCTGTTCCCCGCCCTGCCCGCCCGTCCATCAGCTGTGTCATGCCGGCCTACAACGAGGCCGAGAACCTGCCGGCTTTGTTAACGCGGTTGCTGCCGCAACTGGCCGCACTCACCGACCGCTTTGAAGTGCTCATCGTTGACGACGGCAGCACCGACGCGACCGCTGCTGCCGTGGCACCGTGGCTGATGCAAGGTGGTGTGCGTTACCTGCGGCTGTCAC
This sequence comes from Rhizobacter sp., assembly GCA_014379885.1. Next base: position 688 of record JACMKW010000433.1, on the reverse strand, counting down.
GCAACTTCGGCAAGGAACACGCACTCACCGCCGGCATCGACCACGCCCGCGGCGAGGTGGTGGTGCTGATGGACGCCGACCTGCAGCACCCGGTGGAAATCATCGCCCAGATGCTCGTGGCCTGGCAGGGTGGTGCCGACATGGTGTGCGCCGCACGCGCTTCGCGTGCCGACGAGAGCCTGGCCAAACGCATCGGCACCGCGCTTTTCTACTGGATCGTCAACCGCAAGGGCAGCAAGGTGCAGATCCCGGTCGACGCGGGCGACTTCCGTTTGATGGACCGGTGTGTGGTCGATGCACTCAAGTCACTGCCCGAGCGCAACCGCTTCATGAAGGGCTTGTACGCGTGGGTCGGTTTTCGCACCGAGATCATCGATTACGTGCCGGCCGAACGCCAGGCCGGGCACAGCAGTTTTTCACTGCGCAGCCTGGTGCACCTGGCACTCACCGGTGTGACCGCTTTTTCCAACGTGCCGCTGCGTTTGTGGAGTGCGGTCGGTGCGCTGATCGCCGTGGGCGCGATTGGTTTCGGCGTGTTGATCGTGATCGAGCATTTTGTCAACGGCCATGACGTGCCCGGCTGGGCCACGCTGGTCACGAGCCTGATGTTTTTCAGCGGCGTGCAGCTGCTGTCGATCGGCATCCTGGGTGAATACGTGGGCCGCATCTTCGATGAAGTGAAGCAGCG
>JACMKW010000432.1 GCA_014379885.1 Rhizobacter sp. | reverse complement strand
GGCTGGCGGACTTGCGTCGGCGCTGGCGGCTGCTGGCGGCGTCTTCATGGCAACGGGCTTGATGTCCGCGGACGGGGCGTCCGGGGTTTCCGATGCTTCCGGGTCCTTGTCCCCGTCGTCCGCTGCGTCTTCCTTGGACCCGCTTTGGCGCACACTCGATCGGATGTCAGCCAGGCTGAGCCGCGTTTCGTCGAAGCGCACCGTGGCACTGCCCGCCGCGAAATCCACCGTGACGCTTTCAACGCCCGGCACTTCACCGATTCGCTTTTCAACCCCGAGCACGCTCAGCACCGACAGCATGTCCTGCACCTTCATCACACTGGTCTTCATCACAACTCCTATGGGTCAACGGATATCTTCGGGATGTTTGTGCTTGACGGGCTGTTCCTCGTCCTCGGGCCCTGCCTGATCAGCCATTTCACAGACGGCCGCCACGGTGGATGCGCCGGCGCACCAACGCCAGCCCACGGGCAGAAACGACTCGGTCCGCCGGGCGATCTCTTCCAGGCGCTCGAATGACACTGCCCGACCCGACTCAAGCTGCGTCACCTCGTCGGGCAGCGGCTGGAACTCACCCGTGCCATCGTCATGCCGGTGCGGCATGAAGATGCCGAGCTGGAACGCAGACAGCCTGCGCAACATCTCCTGCACCTCCGGCAAATGCATCGCCTCCTGGGCGGTCTTGAGCGCGGGCGGCAGCCCGCGTGTGCTGGATCTCGAAACATTGGCGACGGTCATGCTGTTCTCCTGGTTGTCGATAGCGACCATTGGCCCCGTTTGGCAGTGGCTGGGTCGGTTGCCACGTTGTCTTGAAGCCATCCCCCGGTGAACCCGGCTCGCCGCAGCCCGGCAGCAATGGGTGGGCAGGCCCGCATCAATTGCCACAGCAGGCCCGAGCGATGGTTTTCGATCATCAGAATGATCGGCCCCTGGTTGAGCCCGAAATGCCAAGGTGACACCCACCAGCCGTACGGATTGCCCGGCTCGCCCGGGTGCGAAGGATTGAAGGACGCCTTGAATCCGTAGGAATTGAACTCGGTCAACTTGGCCTGGTAGATGCAGTAGTCCAAGGTCGGCAATACGATCTCGGGCGCAAAGGGCAGAGACGCCACCACGGCCCACGGTGCAAGCGTGCCGTCATCGGGCCCGTAGGGCACGCCACGCGCCAGATAGTCGAAGAACTGGCGTTCGATGCCACCGACCTTGAGGGTGGCGGGGCCGGGGCCTTCGCTGGCCGTGATGCCCCAGCAGTGGCTGCCGTAGCTGTCGAACTTGCGCGGGTTGAGGACGGCGTAGTGCTGTTGCGCCAGCGTGGCGCGACGGCTGTTCTCGAAATAGTCGATGCCCTTGTCACGCATGAACGCGTCCTGGATGCCACGAAAGTCGATCCAGACGTGCGAGAGCTGGTGCGTGAACAAGGGCCCGGCGTACAGATAGTCCTGCGCACCACTCTCTTTGCTTGCCTGTTCCCAACGGTAGGTGGCGGTCCACGCCGCGTAGGTCTGTGCCGGCAGCGGATGCGTGGGCGAGCCCAGACCCAGCACGTAGAGCAGCAGTGCCTCGTCGTAGCCTTCCCAGCGGTAAGGGAGGAAGCCGCTCTCCGGCTTCCAGCCAT
>JACMKW010000431.1 GCA_014379885.1 Rhizobacter sp. | reverse complement strand
TTCTCGCGCTGCTCGCGCTCGCTCATGAACACGTCGCGGTGGTCGATGCGGCCCTGTACCGAGATCACGTCGACGGTGCACAGCCCGCACTCGCCGCGGCGACAGTCGGCCAGCGTGTCGATGCCGTGCTCGCACAACACGTCGAGCAGGCTGCGGTCGGCCGGCACCTCGATGCGCAGGTGATGCCGCGGCAGCTCCACCCAGAAGGGCTGCACCTCGTGGTGGCCGCTGTTGCCGAAGGTCTCGAAACGCAGATCGGCCGGCGCACGGCCGGCTCGCGACCAGGCCTCGCGGGCCGCGTCGAGCAGAGCGATCGGGCCGCACACCAGCATCTGCGCCTTGGGCGCCAGCGCGGCGATCTCGGTGTCGAGGTTCATGCGCTGGCCGGCGTCACTGCAATAAGTCTGCAGGCGGTCGCTCAGGCACTGCTGGAGCACGTCGTTCATCACCAGCTCGGAGGCGGAGCGTGCGGCGTAGCGCATGCGCACGTCGGCGCCTCTGGCAGACAGCATCTGCGCCATGCCCACCAGCGGCGTGATGCCGATGCCCCCGGCCACCAGCAAAAACTGCGGCGCGTTGAAGGCCAGCTCGAAATGGTTGTTGGGCTCGCCGATCAACAACTCGGCGCCGGCCTCCAGGCTCCACAGGTAGCGTGAGCCGCCGCGGCTCGGGTCAGCGCGCTTGACGGCGATGCGGTAGACCTCGGGGTCGTGAAGGCCCACCAAAGAGTACGAACGCGTCTCTTCGCGCCCATCGACCAGCACACGCAGCTTCAGGTGGCTGCCCACCGTCCAAGGCTTCACGCCGCCTTCGGGGCGGATCTCGAATTCGCGCACCGTGGGGCTCAGGTTGCGGTGGTTGCGGATGTGGGCAGGGTGCCAGGTCTGGCTGTTGCGCATGGTCGGTTCTTTCAAAGGGTCTTCCTTCGGGCTGAAGCCTGTCGAAGCCTGACCTGAGCCCGTCGAAGGGCCCTTCGACAAGCTCGGGGCGAACGGCGCGGGGGTCAACGAACGGCGCGGGAGTCAACGAACGGTGTGGAGGTCAACGGTTGGTGGGCGTGGCGCGGCGGCGAATCAAGCTCGCGCCGGGGAGCTTCTGCAAGCTCTGGTGGCTTTGCAGCGCCTGCTTCAGGTTCTTGTGGGCAATGCGCGCGTGCTCGCGCATCACGGCCTCGGCACGTGCCCCTTCGCGCTGCACGATGGCCTCGATCACACTGCGGTGCTGCTCTTGCGCCACGACGAGGATGTCGCGCGCATCGGGGCCGGTGGAGCGCGCCATCACGAAGCCGTTGGGTGAGGCGAAGGGCAAGGTCTTGGCGCGGTCGAGCTGGCGTGCAACAAGGTCGCTGCCAGCCATCTCCGACAGCAGATCATGGAAGCGCCCGTTCTGCTCCACGTAGCCGCTGAACGACTCTTCGGTGAGTTCGGGCTTCGCCAGCAACTCATCAATGCGGGCGATGCAATCGCGCGCTTCGGCCAGCAGCACCGAGGTGATGCCGCGTTCGGCCGCCAAGCGGGCTGCCAGGCCTTCAAGCGTGCCGCGCACTTCGATGGCGTCGTGAATATCGGCTTCTGAAAAGTCTTTCACCGCGAAGCCGCCGTTGGGTAGCGCTTCGAGCAGGCCTTCTTCCTGCAGGCGCACCAGCGCCATGCGGATGGGCGTGCGCGAGGCGCCGAGCATCTCCACCAGCGCCAGCTCGGCGATGCGGCTGCCGGGCTTGAGTTCGCCGCCGACGATGAGCTCGCGCAGCTTGAGTTGCGTGCGCACTGTTTGCGAAGTGCCTGCGTCTTCGGCCGCGTCCAGTCGCGCGTTCATGCCGCACTCCTCAGCGGAATCACCTTCGGTGCCCCCGGCGGTGGCGCTTCGGCCTTCACCATCTTCTCGATCAGCTTCCTCGCCCACATCGAGCCGGCGTCAATGTTCAGGTTGTAGAACGTGTAGCCCGGGTGCTCGTCGATGGCTTGCTGCTGCGCTTCAAGAATCAACTCGTCTTCGCGGAAGATGCTGGCCACACCTTCGCGCAGGTCGTGCGTGAGGCGCTGCTCTCCCAAACAGTAGTTGCGCGCAAAGGCCCAGAAGTAGTGGCAGGTGGTGTCGGTCTCGGGCGTGATGGTGTTGAGCACGAAGCCGTTCACCCCCTTCGAGCGATCGCCAGGGTTATGGCCTTTCGGTGGCGCGCCGGTGCCGGTGGGCGCCACGCCCACGTCGATGGCAATCGTGCAGGGCGCCTCGAAGCGAATGATCTGCCAGCGATCCACCAGGCCTTCATGCCCTGTTGCGTGTTTGAGTTGCCCGGCCCAGAAGGGCGGCGCATCGATGCCTTCCATCCAGCGCGTGACGGTGGCCGTCTTGTCGCCATGCGTGGCCACGAAGGGCGCCTCCGCCACCGCGCGTTGGCCGATGGATGAGCCATGCACGAAGGTTTCGTGCGTCAGGTCCATCAGGTTGTCGAGCACCAGGCGGTAATCGCAGTTGACGCGGATCAGCTTGCCGTCGCCGGCCCAGGCGGGGTCATCATTCCAGTGCAGGTCGGGCACTGTCGATTCATCGGCCAGCGCCGGGTCGCCCGGCCAGACCCAGATGAAGCGGTGCTTCTGCACCACCGGAAACGACCTCACGCAGGCCGAGGGGTTGATGGTTTCCTGCGACGGCATGTGGGTGCAGCGGCCGTCGCCGATGAACACCAGGCCGAGGTAGCCGCAGGTGATCTCGTCGTTGTGCAGGGTGCCTTTGCTGAGCGGCAGCAGGCGGTGCCAGCAGGCGTCTTCCAACGCGGCCACCGAGGCATCCTGGCGGCGGAACATGACGATCTTTTGGCCGCAGATGGTGCGGCTCAGCAGGGCAGCCTTCACCTCGACGTCGTAGGCGGCGGCGTACCAGGCATTGAGGGGGAATGACGCAAGAGTGGAAGGAAGAGCGGACGGAAGAACGGGCTTCATGGCGACGGCTTTCTGAATACGCGTTGTATACAGAGAAAGTCTATTCGCTCACCCAAACTCGTAAAAACAAGGGTTTACCCGCGATTTGAAGTAAATCCTGTATTCCGCCTCATCCACCGTCAGTACCATCTTTCGTTTTGAGCCTTTCTCAGGAGACAGCATGAGCACCCGCGCCACACCTCCCTTTCGCGCTGACCACGTGGGCAGTTTCCTGCGCCCCAAGCGCCTGCTCGACGCCCGCGAGAAAAAGGCCAAGGGCGAGATCTCGGCTGCCGAGCTGCGCCTTGTGGAAGACGAGTGCATCACCGAGATCGTCAAGTTCCAGGAAGACGTGGGCCTCAAAAGCATCACCGACGGCGAGTTCCGCCGCACCTATTTCCACATCGACTTCCTGGAGCAACTGGGTGGCGTGAAAACCGCCATCCCGGTGACCATCATTCGGCCCGACGGCAGCGAAGAGCTGGCCCCGCCGGTGATGAAGGTGATCGACAAGGTGCGGCACGTGAAAGACATCCAGCTCGCCGACTTTCAGTACCTGAAGAGCCGGCTTGGCGCCGGCAGCACCGCCAAGGTGACCATCCCGTCACCCACCATGCTGCACTTTCGCGGCGGGCGCGCCGGCATCAGCCGCGAGCACTACCCCGAGCTGGAGCCGGCGTTCTACCAAGACGTGGCCAATGCCTATGGCGACGAGTTGCGCTCACTTGCCGCCGCCGGCTGCACCTATGTGCAGATGGACGACACCAACATGGCCTACCTGTGCGATGAGCACATGCGCGAAGCCGCCCGCCAGCGTGGTGACGACCCGAACGAGCTGCCGCACCGCTACGCCAAGTTCATCAACCTGGTGGTCGCACAAAAGCCGGCTGGCATGCTGCTTGCCATGCACTTGT
>JACMKW010000049.1 GCA_014379885.1 Rhizobacter sp. | reverse complement strand
GTGCCTCGTCTCCGGATCGCGCTTGAGTCGATCGAGCACCTGGAGTCCATCCATGCCCGGCATATCGACGTCGAGCGTTATCGCATCCGGACGAATCTCTCGCGCGGCCTTGAGGCCCGCTTCTCCGTCCAGCTCGACGACGCCCTTGTAACCCTTGTCGCGCGCCATGTCGAGCAGAACCTTCGCGAAGTTCTGATCGTTCTCGATGACGAGGACGGTACGGTCGCCTTCCTCGATATGCTCCCTGTCATCGTCGATGACAGTCTGCGGCACGGCCCGGCGCTCGGGCGTGTATTGCAGTGCGTTGCCCGCCGGCCTGCGCCGTTGATCACGGCTCGGCCCGGGGTTCCGTGAGGGCGGCCTACCAGCCTGCCCGCCTCCAGCTTGCGAGCCTCCACCGCTTGTCTGTCTGGGCGGTGACGTGAAGTCACGCGGGTCGTAAATGCCGCGGTCTGGTCCGCTCTCGCGCGGTACGTAGCGCGTCGGCAGGAAGAGAGTGAAGGTGCTGCCCTGATTCTCCGAGCTTTCGACGCGGATTTCGCCACCGAGGAGCCGGGCAATTTCGCGACTGATCGAGAGTCCCAGGCCTGTCCCGCCAAATTTGCGGTTCGTGGTTCCGTCCGCCTGCTGGAACGCTTCGAAAATCAGGCGTTGCTTGTCCTTCGGAATGCCGATGCCGGTATCCGTGACGGCGAACGCGATGACCTCCGTGGCCGCTTCGAGCGCCGGGTTCAGGAATCGTCTTCCCTTTTCCGCCCGTCGCATGGTGAGGGTGACTTCTCCCTCCTGCGTGAACTTGAAGGCGTTGGACAAGAGGTTCTTGAGCACCTGCTGCAGGCGTCCCCCATCGGTGAAGACCGTCGCCGGAAGATCCGCGTTGAGCTCGACGTGGAAGCCAAGCCCTTTCTGTTCCCCCAGGGCGTCGAAGCTGCGCTCCACGAACTCCTTGACCTCGGTGAGGCGGACATCTGTCGGATTCACGTCCATCTTGCCGGCCTCGACCTTCGACAGATCGAGCACGTCGTTGATCAGGCGCAGCAGGTGGCGCCCGCTGCTGGCGATGTAGCCGAGGTACTCATTGCGTTTGGTGGGTTCGAGCGGCGCCGTGTCGGCCCGCAGCACATCGGCAAAACCGATCACGGCGTTGAGCGGCGTGCGCAGCTCGTGCGACATGTTGGCAAGGAACTCGCTCTTGAGCCGGGTGGCCTCGTGCATCTGCCGGTTTTCGGCTTCCAGGCGCACGGCGTTCACACGCAGCTCTTCGTTCTGCTTGCGCTCGGTCATGTCGATCACGATGCCCAGCATGAAGTAGGGCACGCCGTTCTCGTGCAAGAAGGTGCCATGCGTGGCCAGCCAGTGCACGCTGCCATCGGGCCACACCACACGGCAATCAAGTTGCCAAGACCGGCCATCGCGCACCACACCTTGCATGTAGACGTCGACACGCTCGCGGTCATCGGGGTGCAGGTGCTCGAAGAAGCGCTCCTTGCTCCAGTCGGCCACCGGTTGCGTGTAGCCGAAACATTGGTCGTGGCGAAGCGAGTGGTGCATGACGTTCGTGCGCAGGTCGAGATCCCAGTCGCCAATCTGGCTTGCGTCCAGGGCCATGCGCAGGCGCGACTGGTTGTCACGCAATGAAGCCTCTGCCTGCTGGCGCGCCTGCTCGCGCTGGTGCAGCAGGTGCTGGGCATGCAGCAACGCCTGACCAAGGTCGGTGGCCTCACGCACGGGTGAAACGGCAATCGTTGCCTCTTCACCTCGGCCGATGGCAAGCGCGGGCGCCACCAACGCCTGGATGGGTTCGGCAATGCGCCGCCCGATGCGGCTGGCCAGCAGCAGGCCCAGCACGAGCAGCACCGCAGCCCCCGAGGCATACAACAGCATCGTGCGCCTCAAGCGGGCATCAAACACGGCTTCGGGCACGCCGATGGCCACCGCCCAGCCATAGGCTTCAGATCGGCTGAAGCAGCCGATGACGTCAATGCCGTCCCGCGTGCGGCCACGAAAGCTCCCACCGGAGCGCTGCTTGAGTTCATTCAACAACACCGCAGCGACGGGTTTGCCGACAAAATTTTCGGGGCTGCGGTTGCGGGCGACGGTCACGCCCTGGCTGTCGACCACCGCCACCGTCCAGGCCGCCGGGAGGTCTTGCCGCTCCAGGATTTGGCTGAAACGTTCAGGCGAGAACACCATCTCCAGTCGCGCCACAGCCTTGCCACCCCGCATCACCGGCACCGCCACGGCAACCTGAGGTTTCTTGGACACCTGGCCGATGAAAAAATCGGAGACTGCAGGTTGCCCGCTCGCCATCACCTGTGGGAAGCGGTCATTGCGCAACCTGAGCAGCGGCGCACCGAACACATCGGCCACGCTCACCAGAACACGCAACTCGGTGTCGACCAGCAGGATGTTGTCGCCCGAGCTGTAGGGCAGGGTCTGCACGGCGCGCTCATGGAAGCGGCGATAGTCACCTTCGTCGATGCGTGTCGAGGTGCCCAGCGTCTGCAGCACGGCAATGCTGGTGGCTAGTTCACGCTCCACGCTCTGGGTGAGGGAGCGCGCGGTTTGCACCGTGGCGCTGACCATGGCATCACGCTCGCGCACATAAGACAGGTACGACACCCCGACCGCCAGCAGCCAGGCAGGCACGATGCACGCCACGACAAGCACCTGGATGCGGGCCCGAATCGTCATGGGTTCTCTGTTTCGCAGCCATCGCGCAAGCATGTTGCTCCGCCCTCGCCGAGACCTTGGTCAAACCGATTACAACACCTCGTTCGAGGGGCTCTGCGAATACCCGAGCCGCTGGTAACAGAGCGCCCGGGCGAGAGCTTTCTCACACCGGTGTGGTGCGCACAATGAAGCCGTTGCCAACACACCCTCGTGCACTCCCCTCATGTCGGTGGAACTGCACAACGCGGCGTTGTCTGACACGCACGCACCATGCTCTGTGTCTATGCTCTGGTCATGGACGGCATCCTGCTCACCCTCAACCATCTGGGCCTCGCACAGATGGTGCTCGCATGGCTCTTCGTGGCCTGCTACGCACTGGCACTGGGTGGCATGCTGGGCCCCAAGGACAGCCTGCGTGCAGGCTTTGTGGCAGCCGTTGCAGCCATGGTGTTTTCAGCACTCAGCGATGAATGGGTGCACGGCGCACTGCTCGTGCTGTTTGCCGTTGCCGGCATGGGTTTGTTCGTGGCCGCATCGTGGATGCTGACGCACGGCATTGCGTGGCTTCTGAGCCGCCGCCCGCAACCGGTGCCCGATGTTCCTGCTGTTGCGAGCCTGCACCCGGAAGGCGCGGCGCCAAGGCGCCCGATGAGCGCGCTTCGCGCCTTGTGGCGCACACACCTGGCCCCCTGATCGCCCGCTGGGCCTGAGAACGCTGGGCAGCCATACTGCGGCCCTGTCGTTCCACCTTCGCCCGCCATGCCCCACCGCCACCGAGAAAGACACCGCACCGACCGCATCGGCTGGCTGCGCGCCGCCGTGCTGGGCGCCAACGACGGCATCGTTTCCACCGCCAGCCTGGTGCTCGGTGTGGCAGCGTCGAACGCCAGCCACAGCGCCATCCTCGTGGCCGGTGTGGCCGGGCTGGCGGCGGGTGCGATGTCGATGGCAGCAGGTGAATACGTTTCAGTGCACTCGCAGGCCGACACCGAAAAGGCCGATCTCGCCAAGGAGCGAGCCGAACTGGCCGCCGACGGCCCGGGCGAACACCGCGAGCTGGCCGGCATTTATGTGGCGCGCGGGCTCAATACCCAACTGGCCGACCAGGTGGCCACCCAGTTGATGGCGCACGATGCGATCGGTGCGCACGCACGCGACGAGCTGGGCATCTCCGACATGTTCAGTGCACGCCCGATCCAGGCTGCGTTGGCTTCGGCCGCCAGCTTTGCCGTAGGGGCGGTGCTGCCAATCGCAGTGACGGCGCTTTCACCCGCCACCCAGCTCATCCCGTGGGTGTCGACGAGCTCGCTGGTGTTTCTGGCGCTGCTTGGCGCCACGGCGGCAAGCGCCGGTGGCGCCAGCATGCTGACGGGCGCCTGGCGCGTGACCTTCTGGGGCGCGATCGCCATGGCCATCACCGCCGGGGTGGGGGCACTCTTCGGTACGGTGGTCTGACGCGCTGGTTGCTTCGCCGCGCTCAGCGCTCAAAGAAACGTCTTCACGAAATCAAGCGACGACACCACACCGCTGATCGTGCCGCCCTCGGTCACCACCACGTGGTGAATCTTGTTTTCGACCATCTTCCTCGCCACCTCGACCACCGCAGTGTCGGGCGTCACGCAGATCGGTTTGTAGGTGCACAACTGCCACGCCTGCGTCTTGGTGGCATCACCCTTGAGCGCATGGAACTGCAAGATGATGCCGCTCACGTCTTTGCCAGCCGAGTGCGCGCACGCGGCGCTCGATCAGGCCCAGGTACCGTCTTCGATGCCCAGCACCTCGGCGCCGCATTGGTGAATGAGCGACTTGGTGACGGCACGAATCACCGCGTTCAGGCCTGGGGCGTCACCTCAACCCGTCACTATGCCGATGCGCATGGCCCCGCTTGCTTTGAAACCGCCCATGCCCGGATCTCCTGGCAACGTCACGTCAAGCTCTGGAGCGCCAGTCTGCACTGCGCCCGGCCGGCTCGCTTGACTGGGCACAGTACGCCCATAGCCGAGCCCCATGAAAAAAGGGCAGGAGACTGGCTCCTGCCCTTTGCATGCGAAGCGGAAGAATTACTTCTTCTCGGCTTCCTTCTTCTCGGCCTTGGCGGCGGCCTTTTCCTTCTTTTCCATCTTGGCCTTCTTGGCATCGCTGGCAGCAGCAGCCGGAGCGCTGGCCTTCATGGGGGCAGCACCTGCGTGTGAAGCGGCTTGGGCGCTGATGCCGGTGAGGGCGAATGCGGCAACGATCAGGGTCGAGAGAAGCTTGCTCATAAGGGTTTCCTTGGTAGATTGATACAGCACTGGCCTGTCATTCCGGTACAGCTTGCACAACAGCTTTCAGAGCTCGCCGTGTCGGAATCAGCCCCACGCCGTGCGGCATAAACGAAGCTGACCTAGCCAAAACGGCGTGCCGCCAAATCCGTTGACAGGGCCGGCGCGCATTCTCTGCGAAACGTGACCCAGTTGCTACCATCCGCGCTCGCTTTCGCCCCCGCCCATGCGCACCGCCGACTTCTTTCGCCTCGCCCTGCTGCTGGCGCCGCTTGCCGGTGGCCCAGCGACCGCCGCCCCCTTCACCCCGACCTCCGACACCGAGGTGCTGGAGGTGCTGCCAGCCCGCGCCGCCGACCCCCGCATGCGCGAATTGCGCCAGTTGCGCACCGAGTTGGCGCGCAACCCCAACGACGCAGAAGCCGCCGTGCGCCTGGCCCGGCGCTACTACGAAGAAGTGGCGGCCGAGGGCGACCCTCGTTACATCGGTTACGCGCAGGCTGCCCTGGGGCCATGGTGGGCCGAACCCAACCCGCCGGCTCCGGTGCGGGTGATGCGGGCCATCGTGCTGCAGTTCAGCCACCAGTTCGACGCCGCGCTGGCCGACCTGAGCGCTGCGGCGCAGCAAGACCCTCAAGACGGTGAAGCCTGGGCCTGGCAAGCGGCCATCCGCCTGGTGCAGGCCGACTACACCGGCGCGCGGCGCGCCTGCGAACAAATGGCCAAGCTCGCCACCCCGCTGATCGGCAGCGCCTGCCAAGCGCAGGTGGACTCGCTGACCGGCCAGGCCACGGCTGCGGCGTCGGCCCTGCAAAAGGCCTTGGCCGACAACCCACAAGCCAGCCCCGAAGAACAGCTCTGGGCCCTGACGCGCCTGGCCGAAACCGAAGACCGCCGTGGCCGACACGCCGACGCTGAAGCCGCCTACCGCCGTGCGCTGGCATTGAACATCACCGACGGCTATCTGCTGGCCGCCTACGCCGACTTTCTGCTTGACCGCAAACGTCCCGCCGAGGTGCTGGTGCTGTTGAAAGACAAGGCGCGCTCCGACTTGCTGCTGCTGCGCCTGGCGCTGGCCGCCAAAGCATCGAACGACCCGGCACTGGCTGCCTGGCAAAACGACCTCACGGCACGCTTTGACGCAGCGCGCCTGCGCGGCGACAACGTGCACGAAAAAGAAGAAGCCCGTTTTGCCCTGGCCGTGCTGGGCGAAGCGCCACGTGCGCTGGCGCTGGCAGGCAAGAACTACGCGGTGCAGCGTGAGCCTGCCGACGCGCGCGTGCTGCTCGAAGCCACGCTCGCCGCCAAGCAGCCCGCCGCCGCCGAGCCGGTGCTGCTGTGGATGGCCAGCTCGCGCATCGAAAGTGTGGCCTTGCAGTCGCTCGTCCGTCAGTTGAAGGGCAGCAACTGATGCGCACCCGGTTCATCGCGACCCTGCTCGTCTTGCTGATCGCTGTGTGCGGCATGCACGCCGCGCAGGCCCACAAACCGTCCGACAGCTACCTGAGCCTGCAAGTCACCGAGGCCGGTGTCAGCGGCCACTGGGACATTGCCCTGCGAGACCTCGACTTCGCGATCGGCCTCGACGCCGACGGCGACGGCCGCATCACCTGGGGCGAGACACGAGCCAAGCATGCCGAGATCGCAGCCTACGCGGCGGCGCGGCTGGCCATCCAGAGTGACGGCGCGGCTTGCAGCATCGACGTGCCGCAACAACTCGTCGACCGGCACACCGATGGCGCCTACAGCGTGCTCATACTCAAGGTGAGCTGCCCCCAGGTGCCCCACAAACAGCTGGGCCTCACCTACAGCCTGTTCTCCGACCTCGACCCACAACACCGCGGCCTGCTCAACCTGAACGCACTGGGCCAGACGCGCACGGCCATCTTCGGCCCCGAAGCGCGGCAGCAAAACTTCGAGCTGAAAGAGACCAGCCTGTTTTCGCAGTTCATCGCCTATGCGGGCGAAGGTGTGTGGCACATCTGGATCGGCTTCGACCACATCTTGTTCCTGCTCTCGCTGCTGCTGCCCGCGGTGCTGGTGTGGCACAAGCCGCGCTGGGAAGCGGCCAGCAGCTTCAAACAATCGTTCTGGGAAGTGGCCAAGATCGTCACCGCCTTCACCGTGGCCCACTCGATCACGCTATCGCTCGCCACGCTGGGGCTGATCTCGCTGCCTTCGCGCTGGGTCGAGTCGGCCATTGCCGCCTCGGTGGTGTTGGCCGCGCTCAACAACGTGTGGCCGTTGGTGCATGGGCGGCGCTGGGTGGTGGCGTTCTGTTTCGGGCTGATCCACGGCTTTGGCTTCGCCAGTGTGCTGGCCGATCTGGGCTTGCCACAGAGTGCGCTGCTGCTGGCGCTGGTGGGCTTCAACCTGGGTGTGGAAGGTGGGCAGCTCGCCATCGTGGCCGTGTTCCTGCCACTGGCCTACAGCCTGCGTGCGCACTGGGTTTATCAGCGGCTGATCTTCGTGGGCGGCTCGCTGTTGATTGCCGCCCTCGCAGCCGTGTGGCTGGTGGAGCGGGTGTTCAACCTGAAGCTGATGCCGTTCTGAGCCAACGATCGGATATCAAGCAAGCAGCGCCCCTGCGCACACCCATGTCTTCCCGCCTGTCGGCGCACCGAAGCAAGAGGAGCAGGCATAGTGGCCCTTCTTTCAGGAGTGACCCATGAGCCGCTTGACCGCCAAAGACTTCTCGCCCGAAGTGCTGAACCTCTTCGACCAGTACGTGCACGGCGGCATCAGCCGGCGCGGCTTTCTCGACGGCGCCGCCAAACACGCCGCGAGTGGCGTCACTGCCGCAGGTTTGCTGGCAGCGCTCAGCCCCAACTTCGCCCAAGCGCAGCAGGTAGCGCCCCAAGACGCGCGCTTGAAGACCAGCCGCGTCGAGCTTCCCTCGCCCCAGGGCTACGGCACGGTGCGCGGCTACCTGGCGCAGCCCGCGCAGGCCAGCGGCAAGTTGCCTACCGTGCTGGTGATCCACGAGAACCGCGGCCTCAACCCGCACATCGAAGACATCACACGCCGCCTGGCGCTCGACGGCTTCATCGCCTTTGCGCCCGATGCGTTGGCGCCACTGGGCGGCTACCCGGGCGATGAAGACAAGGCACGCGAACTCTTCCCCAAACTCGACCAGGCCAAGACGCGCGAAGACTTCGTCGTCGCCTATGGTTACCTGAAGGCCTTGCCGGCGGGCAACGGCAAAGTGGGCGCGGTGGGCTTTTGCTACGGCGGTGGCTTGGTCAATCACCTGGCCACCCGATTGCCCGACCTGGCGGCCGGTGTGCCCTTCTACGGCGGCCAGCCTACGGCGGCCGACGCGGCGCGCATCAAGGCACCGCTGTTGCTGCAATATGCCGGTGCCGACGAACGCATCAACGCCGGCTGGCCGGCTTATGAAGCCGCATTGAAAGCAGCCGGTGTGTCCTACGAAGCCTTCATCTACCCCGGGGTGCAGCACGGCTTCAACAACGACACCACACCACGCTATGACGAGGCCGCCGCCAAGCTAGCCTGGCAGCGCACGGTGGCGTTCTTCAAGCGCACATTGGCGGCATGACGAGACCACGGCAACGCTGAAAAAGCACCGTTCGCGTTGAGCTTGCGCTGGGCCTTCGACGGGCTCAGGCCGAACGGAGTACTTCAGCCTGGCCTAGAGTGCGCTTTGCGCCGCCAGCACCTTGCTCACGGCGGGCAAGCGCGCCATGCGCTGCGTGTGCTCGGCTACCTTCGGGAAGCGAGCTACATCCACGCCGTCGCTTTCGAGCCATTGCGCGATGGTGAAGAGGTACATGTCGCTCACGCTGAAGCGCTCCCCCATCACCCACGGCCCGGGCGAGAACTCGCGCTCAATGAGCTCGAAGCATTCGCCCATGGTTTGCGGCACCTTCTTTTTCATGGCAGCAATGGCCACCGGGTCGTCTGCCCAGCGGTAGCCGCGCCGGCCGTGTGCATGGGCCACATGCACCGTGGCGCACAGGTAACTGTTGAAGGCATTCATGCGCGCGAGCTCGAACGCATCAGTCAACGGCGCAAGTTGTGCCTCGGGAAACGTCTGCGCGAGGAATAACAGGATCGCTGGCGTTTCGGTCAAGATGCCGCGCTCCGTCACGAGCGCCGGCACACGGCCCTTGGGGTTGAGCTTCAGGTAGTCGGGTGAACGTTGCGCGTCGCGCGCGAAGTCGACACGCACAGCTTCGTAGCCGGCGCCCGCGTACTCCAGCGCAATGTGCGATGCCAGGGCGCAGGTGCCTGGTGCGAAATAAAAAGTGAGCATCAGAAATCTCCTTCCAGAGCATGCTGTTCGATCGATTGTGCCCGTGGCCCGCAGTTGATTTTCCAGCCTGGGCAGCCTGGCATGCCCCGGTTACCAGCAGGTGCTGGTGCGCTGCTCGGCCTGTGGCGCTGATGAGGTGCTGGTTACGCTGGGCGTGCAGTTCCGCAAGCAAGGCGCCTTCCCTATCATGGTTGTCCCTGTTCGAGGAGCGGCTCACCATGTTCGATCACCTGGGTCTGGGCGTCACCCACTACGACGTCAGCAAGGCATTCTTTCTTCGAGCACTCGCGCCGCTGGGCGTGGGCATCGTGATGGAGGGCCCGCACGGCGTTGGCATCGGCCCCAAGCACAAGCCTGCACTCTGGCTTTTTCAGACCGACGCCCAACCCACTCCCCTGCACATTGCCTTTGCGGCGGCCGACCGCCCGCAGGTCGACGCCTTCTACCAGGCCGCACTCGCCGCAGGCGGCAAAGACAACGGCGCGCCCGGGCTGCGCCCGCAGTACCACCCCCACTACTACGGCGCCTTCGTGATCGGGCCCGACGGCCACAACGTCGAAGCCGTCTGCCACCAACCACCGGCGTGAGCCCGGCTTTCCGTACGCCTACGTGGACCCGGGCTCAGTCGCATCGGCATAGGTACCCAGGGCTGTGGCCCTGGCCGCGGCATCGGCGCCGAGGCCACAGAGAGTCAGCCTCAGCGGCGCTTGGTGTTCAACCAGCCGATGATGTCGCGCTCCACCTCATCGCGGTTGGTCTCGTTCAGGATCTCGTGGCGCGCACCGGGGTAGAACTTGTGCTGCACATCGGTGATGCCATAACGCTTGTAGTTGGCCAGCAGCAGCTGCAGGCCGGCGGTGTTGCCGCTCACCGGATCCTTGTCGCCCGAGACCACGTAGAACGGCAGGTTCTTCGGAATGCGCGCTTCGTTGGCCGGGTTCCACAGGTCGCGCAAGCCGGCAAAGAAGTCGGCCACCAGTTCGTTGTTGAAAGCGAAGCCGGCCATCGGGTCGTTCTGGTACTTCTTCACTTCCACCGGGTCGCGGCTCAGCCACTCAAAACCGGGCTTGCCGGTGAAGGGCTTGTTGAACGACTCGAACACCCCCGCCAGCACCGGCGACGGCGCCATCGGGTTGGCGCGGGCCAGGTCTTTCACCGCGGCCACGGTCTGGTCGGCATTGGCGAGCACGCCGTTGCTGCCCGAGAGCACCACGCCGGCCACCGTGTTGCCGTAACGCGCCGCATAGTCTTGCGCGATAAACGAGCCCATGCTGTGACCCAGCATGAAAACCTTCAGGCCCGGGTGTTGCGCCACGATGTAGTCGTTGAGCGTTTTTTCGTCGCTGACGAACTTGTTCCAGGCGTCAGGGCCCGAATCGCCGAGCGCACCACTGCGCACACGCGTGTTGCCATGCCCACGATGGTCGTCGCCATAAACCAGCCACCCATCGCGGTTGAGGGCTTGGGCAAAGCGGTCATAACGCGCGCTGTGTTCGGCCGCGCCGTGAACGATCTGCACCACGCCCTTCGGCGCGCCGCTCACCGCCAGCCAGCGCCGCACAAAGAGCTTGGTGCCGTCGGCCATGTCGAGCTTGAAGGTGGGCGAAGGCGCGCCCATCATGGAAGCGCAGCCCGGCAATCCGATGGCGGCGAGGCTGGCAAGGGCGACGAAGTGGCGGCGGGTGTGCAGCATGGGTTTGTCTCCTGTGTGGGTGGAAACGCAAAACAATGCGCTGATGTGAACTGCGAACTGTTTTCGTTTTTGTATGAATCGATTCGTTTTTAGTAGGTTGCGCGATACGTGACAAGAGGGCTGACACGCAGGCACAAACCCCACCCACGGCTCTGACCCGAGGTGCGCAGAGGCGCCCCCGAGGGCAAGTTCAGTGCGCCGCCGTGAAGCGGCGCCGGGCCGTCACCTGGTGGCCGAGGCGGCGCGCCGGCCTTGCTGCCGGTCGATCATGGACAAGGCGCCGGCCCGCTTGGCGCGGGTGGCTTCGCGCCGATAGGTCTTTTCGGCCTCATCGCGCAAGCGGATGGCACGCTCCAGCGCGGTTCTGAAGCGCTGCTCGGTGTAGGTGTTCTCGTTGCCGATGTAGATGGTGCTGCGTCGGGGAATGGCCCCGAAACGCGGCAACGACACCGAAAGATTGCACTCACGCACCTTGGCTCCCGGCCGCAGGCGAACGATGGGCCCCGAGATGCCAACCGGCAGATCGGTGGTCTTGTTTTCGTTGGGAATGGTTTGCAGCCTGGAGGGTGCGGGCAGCTTGGCGATGCGTTTGAACAGCTCTTCGGTGGCCAGCTTCAACGAAGCGGCTGCGCCGCTGCCGTCTTGTGAGCCATCGGAGAACAGCTTGGTGCCGCCGTAACGCAGCTGCCAGCCATGGGTTGCGCGGTGGTCAATTCGCTGGATGCCCTGCGGCACCTTGAATTTCTTGCCACTGAAAATAACGACGTCTCTGGTTTTCATGAGGTTCTCGATACATCCTGGGTGAACCTCCCTCAATGTTCTTTTTGTTGGAATCGAGCGGCCATTGTCGCCCTAACCAGAGAACCGTGTGCGCTCAAGGGTTGCAAACAAATATCAGGCCACGCGGGTGAAATCCATCGTCCAGTTGGTTTCCCATGTCGCCCCGGCATCGGTTGAAAACGCCTGCTCCCAATGCGGCCTGTCGGGGCCCCGCTGCGACCAGAGAAATCGCACACGAACGGGGCGGCCATCGATGCGGTCGTCGGCGTAAAACACGCCCAAACCTTCGCCGTCGAAGCCACCCACCATCGGCGGATCGAGCCGGCCGGGGTTGCGGCCATCGAGCCACCAGATCGACCACTGCGCAGTCTGCGGGTCGAAGCTGCGCAGCGTGACGGCACGGTAAGCACCGCCCGGCAGCGCGAGCGTGTTGTCGTCCATGTTGCCCAGACCACCAAGAATCTTTTGCGTGAGGGTGGTGCCGCCGAACTCGTCCCACTCGCTGCAATCGGCCAGGCGTTCTTTCAGGCGCCGATGCGTGACGTGCCAATGGCCGATGAAGAAGTCGAAGTCGCTCGGGCCGGAAGATGAGGTGTGTGTGTTCATGGCTTGCATCTTCGGCGCCGGCAGCTGACAACGTGTTGTCAGTAGCCATGGCGCATGGATGAACGTGTCCGAAAACGGCGTGCGCGCAACGCGTGCGCCTTTAAGCTGGCGCAAAGGAGTCCAGCCATGGCATCGATTCACAAAGAGGTGGTCATCAACGTGTCAGCCGATCAGGCCTGGTCGGCACTGGAAGATGTGGGCGCCCTGCACACCCGGCTGGTGGCCGGCTTCGTGACCGATTGCCGCATGGACGGTGACGCCCGCATCGTCACCTTTGCCAACGGCATGGTCGCGCGCGAGTTGATCGTCGACGTGAACAGCGCACAGCGGCGTGTGGCCTGGGCCGCAGTGGGCGGCAAGCTCTCGCACCACAACGCATCGGCTCAGGTGTTTGTCGAGAGCGAAGGCGGCAGCCGTGTGGTGTGGATCGCCGATGTGTTGCCGCACGAGATGGCCCCGGCCATCGCCGGGATGATCGAGCAGGGCCTGGCCGCGATGAAGCGCACGCTTGAGGCCGTGCCTACAGGATCAGCAGCGCCCGGAAGTCGTTGACGTTGGTGAAGGTCGGGCCGGTGACCACCAGGTCGCCGAGCGCGGAAAAGAAACTCCAGGCGTCGTGCGCGACAAGGTGGTCTTCGGGCTTGCGCCCCAGCGCCGCAGCGCGCGCGAGCGTGTCGGGTGTGACGATGGCACCGGCGTTGCTCTCGATGCCATCGATGCCGTCGGTGTCACCGGCCAGCGCCCACACGCCGGCCTCGCCTTGCAAGGCGCTTGCGCAGCCAAGCAAGAACTCGGTGGCACGCCCGCCACGGCCACGCGCGCTGCCGCTCACGGTGACCGTGGTCTCACCGCCGCTCAAGATGACGCAAGGCCTTGTGAACGGCTGACCACGGCGTGCCACGGCCCGCGCCAGTGCCGCATGCACCTTGCCCACTTCGCGCGACTCTCCTTCGATCTCGTCACTGAGCACATGGGCCGTGATGCCCACGGCGCGCGCCGCTTGCGCGGCGGCCAGCAGGCTGGCTTGCGGGGTCGCGATGAGGGCAATCGTGTTGCGGGCCAACCGGGGGTCGCCGGGCTTGGGTGTTTCGAAGGCACCACTGCGCAGGCCGGCCGCAGCCGCAGGCGCCAGCTCGATGCGGTATCGCTGCAAGATG
The DNA here is from genome assembly GCA_014379885.1 of Rhizobacter sp. The sequence goes on along the minus strand of JACMKW010000049.1, from coordinate 413 downwards.
CCCAGCGCTTCGCGGCAGGTGCTGGGGTCACCCACCGTCGGGCCGCTGGCGATCACGCTCGAGTCGTCGCCCGGCACGTCGGAGATGAGCAGCGACACCACGCGTGCCGGCGCGCACATCGCCGCCAGGCGCACGCCCTTGATGGCCGAGAGGTGTTTGCGCACGCAGTTCATCTCGGTGATGTTGGCGCCGCTCTTGAGCAGGGCCTGGTTGATGCGTTGTTTGTCGGCGAGCGTCAGGCCTTCGGCCGGCATGCTGAGCAGGGCCGAGCCGCCACCGGAGATGAGGCACAGCACCAGGTCGTCGGCGCTCAGGCCCTGCGTGTGCGCGGCGATGCGGCGCGCGGCATGCGCACCCGCTTCTTCGGGCACCGGGTGCGCGGCCTCGACCACCTCGATGCGCCCGGGCTGCTG
>JACMKW010000048.1 GCA_014379885.1 Rhizobacter sp. | reverse complement strand
GGCGCAGGATATCCATCGCCAGTTCGGTCGGGTCGATGTAGGGCACCTGCAGCTCGTAGCGGCCATCCGCCAGCCAACGGCCCTTTTGCTGCGCATGCCACTCTTCCACCGCCACCCATTGCGCGGCATCGGCCTGAAAGAGCAGCGTGGCCCATTTCACCTTGGCGCCACCACCGCCATAAATGCCGTAACCAGCATCAAGCTCGGCCTCCAGGTCTTTCACGGCCACATGGCGGGCCTTGCTGTCTTGCGCTTTTGCTTCTTGAATGGCGTCGAGTGAAAAACGGCGCAGGCCGTCGCTCGCGTGGCACCAGGCGTCTAGGTACCAGGTGTTGCGGTAGTTCACCAGGCGCTGCGGCGACACCTCGCGCTCGCTCAACGTGCGGTCGCTGCGCTTGAAGTAGCGCAGCCACACGCGCTTGCGCTGCACCAGCGCGCTGCCCAACAGCTCGAAGTGGCGACTGGGTGTACGCCGCCTGGCGGTGGAGATCACCTTCACACGGCGCATCAGTTCGCGCGCTTCGCTCTCATCTGTGCCCAGCATGCCCTGCAGCTTGTCCATCATCGGCTGCAGGTGGCGTGACAACACGCCATCGTCATCCAGCCCGGCCATCAGCTGGTGCATGGTGAGCAGGGCGGTGATCTCCTTTTCGCTGAACCACAGGCCGGGCAACTCGTGCCGCTGCGCCTGCGCACCCGTGCCTTGCTCGAAGCGGTAACCATTGTCGAACCGGTCGTAGACGATGGGCGCGCTGAGCCGGTCGCGCAGGTACTGCAGGTCGCGCTTCAAGGTGGCGGGCGAAACGGCCAGCTCGTCGATCAGCGCCTCGAAGCTCACGCAGCCGCGGCTGCGCAGCAGCAGTTCGATCTTGTAGAAGCGTTCTGTGCGGTCCATGGTGGCTCGATCAGTGACACCCGTTCGGGCTGAGGTATCGAAGCCTTGCTCGGTCTGAGCGGGCCTTCGATACCTCAGGCTGAGCGGATTGTGTGGTGCGCTTGCTCTCTTAGCGCGGGTGTAGCTCACCAGATGAGCCAGTGGAGGCAAGCATAGCGTGAGACGCCTGTTCGCAACAAGCCCCACTAGCTCACGCCTTGAGCCACCCGACCGCAACACTGACTCCATCGCTGCAACGCCTGCAGTGAACAACACCTCGGAGCCCACATGACCACCGAACTGCATCACAGCACCGCCACCAGCCTCACCACCCACGAGCACATCGGCTTCGAGCTGGGCTGGGACTACGCCCACTATCACGTCACCCCGCCCGCCCCCTACGCACAAGAGCCCTCACCACTGCGCAGCGGCTGGCTGGCCGGCCAGGCCACCTTCGGCCTGCGCACTCTGGAGCCCACCCGCCACGTGCGCAAGTGGTTGCAGCTGCGCCTGCATGCCTGGCTGCGCGGCCGCAGTGTCGAGCTGGTGCAGGTGACACCGCACTACCTGCAGCAGATCGACGTGAACCACTGCCCCATCACCCGCACACCGCTGAGCAGCGCCACGCTGGAGAGCAGTGATGCGTCGATCGACCGCGTGCGCAGCGACGCCAGCTATGCCGCCGGCAACCTGGTGGTGATGAGCACAAAAGCCAACCACGCCAAGGCGGCGCGGGGCTTTCGCGAGGCGCTGGACCAGGTGCAGCGCATCGAAGAAGGTGGTCTCGGTGGCATCGACGGGTTGAGCGCCGAGCAGTGGTCACGTGTGGCGGTGCTGTGCAGCTACGTCGAGTCGCTGCACCACGAGGTGGCCGCAGCCCTGCCCATGCTGGTGCTGCCGCCCAACCGGCTGCGCCTGTTCAACCCGGTGCAGGCGCTGCAGGCCTTCATCAGCCAGCAGCTCATGGCGCCCGGCTGGAGCCACCGCATCGCACGGCTCGAAGACCTGCTGCCCGGCAAGACGCTGAAGCGCGACTTCCAGACCTTCTTCCACGCCTTGCTGCCGCGTGTGCTTGAAGCCAGCAGCTCGGGCAGGGCCGCGGCCGAGCCGCAGCAGCTGCGCTGGGCGATTGAAGACGCCTGGCGCAACCCGCTGGCGCTGCAACGCTGGGTGGCGTTTGCGCGCCAGCTGAGCGCCGCGCAATGCGAAGCGCTGGTGGCCCGCGCCAGTGCCAAGAAGCTGGGCACGCTGCGCGTTCAGCAGGTCAGCGACGAGCAGGCCACCGAAGGTTGGAACCTGGCGACACGCGGCTACGTGCCGCATGCCGTGCTGCGCAAGCGCAGTGCGACACCGGGGCGTGCCCCGCAGCAGATGTCGCTGCTGCGCTGAGTCGCACTCCGTCATTCCCGCGAAAGCGGGAATCCAGGATGGTGGCGTCGTACAGCCCTTCGAGCAACGGTGCATGGCCTGCATGCCGGATTCCCGCTTCCGCGGGAATCACGGGTGCTACTTCGTGAAATCAAGCGCCCCGGTCAGGTCGCCCATCGGCGCGCTGCCGTTGCGCAGCAAGCCCTGGTCACGCTCCACCACACCGGGCAGCGGCTCCAACGACCAACGCCGGGTGATGAAACGAATGATGGAGCCGGTGTCATAAGGCGTCTTGTCCACGAAACCCTTTTTGGCGAACGGCGAGACGATGATCGCCGGGATGCGCGAGCCCGGCCCCCAGCGGTCACCTTTCGGCACAGGCGCGTGGTCATAGAAGCCGCCGTTTTCGTCATAGGTGATGACGATCAACATGCGCTTCCATTGCGGGCTCTGCTCCAGCTTGTTGATCACGTCGGCCAGGTGGGTGTCGCCGTCGGCCACGTTGGCATAACCCGCGTGCTGGTTGAGGTTGCCCTGCGGTTTGTAGAAGCTCACCGCTGGCAGCGTGCCCGCGGCTGCGTCGGCCAGAAACTGGCTGTCGAAGTCGCGCAAGTGGCGGGTGCGCGCCTCGGCCTTCGTCAGCGGGTCGAAGGCGGTGTAGTAGTTGAATGGCTGGTGGTGCGGCTGGAAGTTGGCCTTGCCTCGGTAAATCTGTGCACGGCCTTCGGGTGTGCCGGCGCTCACCGTATTCCAGGCACCTGCGTACCAGGCCCAGGGCACGCCCTTGGCATTGAGCCGGTCGCCGATGGTGGCCTGGCTCTGCGCTGGCAAGGTGCTGGGGCGGGTGGCATCGGCCAGGCGCGGGTCGGCCCCGGTCACCGGCGGCGCACCACTCGGCTGGTAGGCAGGCTGCATGGTGTTGACCGTGTAGTACATGCCGCTCGCGTCCCTGGGCGTGAGCGCGCTGTCGCGCAGATAACGCGGCGCGCCGGCCAGCACCGAGGCCGGCGTGTTGGGGGCCGGCGTCAGGCGCACGAACTGCCCCTGGGTATCGACGTCGATGGCGCTGATCAACTCCTTGGCCGGCGAGGTGTCGGCGTTGGGGTAGCTGGGCGCGCAGGCGCAGATCAGGTATTGGTGGTTGAGGTAGGAGCCACCAAACGCGCCCATGAAGAAGTTGTCGGCCAGCACGTAGCGCTGCGCCACCTTCCACATCGCCATGCGGCTGCCGTCGTAGTAACCCATGCTCAGGCCTCCGGCATCGGAATAGGCGGCAAAGCGGTCGTTGCTGCCGCCGTTGATCTGCATGATGTTGTTGTAGTAGCGGTGCACCAGGTCGCGTGTGGTCACGTTGGCGGGCACCACCACACCGCTCTGGCCCACACCTTTTGGGTCATCGATCTGGAACATCGCGTTGGGCAACCCCGCTGACTGCGCCTGCGTCAGCGTCACCGGCTGGCCACCGGCAGTGAGCCCACCCCACGTGGGCGGCAGCACCGGCAGCACGCTGCCGTCGAAGTCTTTTTGCGGCGCCACCGGGCCCACCGAGCTCGGGTTCTTGGCCGGAATGCCGTTGGCGCCGGGGAACAAGCCATACAACGTGTCGAAGGCACGGTTCTCGGCGTAGATCACGACCACGGTGTCGATCGCATCGATAGGCCGCGCGGCAGGTTCGGGCGCCGGGGCAGCGGCAGGTGCAGGCG
>JACMKW010000430.1 GCA_014379885.1 Rhizobacter sp. | reverse complement strand
GTGCACCGCCTGCGCAAGAAGCTGGGCGACGACGTGATCCGCACGTTGCGTGGTGTGGGCTACTTCGTTGCGGCGGAGGTCGACACATGAGACCGATGTCGAGGCCACCTGCTTCGCGCTCGCTGATGCGCCACCTGCTCGCCTGGGCATTGGGCGCGCTGGTGCTGGTGTGGGCAAGCTTTGTCGTGGTGGGCTACAGAACCGGCGTTCATGAAGCCGATGAGCTGACCGACGGCCACCTGGCCAGCGTGGCCCACCTGATGCTGCGTCAGCACGAAGGCAGGTTCGACCCGGCCCGCCACGGCGTCGGCGACGCCGCGAGACCCGACCTCGCCGAGCTGAGGAGCCACGACTACCAGCAGTCGATGAGCGTGGTGATCTGGGACGCGAAGGGCCAGGTCGTCACACAAACCGGCGAAGCGCCCTTGCCCGCCTTCACGCCGGTCGAAGGTTTTGCCAACCTGTCGCTCGGCGTGCCGCCGATGACGTGGCGCACATTCTCTCGCTGGGACCCGAGCGACCACAGCCGCAAGGTGATGGTGCTGCTGAGCGTGCGCGAACGCGATGAGCTGGCCGAAGACATTGCCGAGCAGGTGGCGCAGCCGGGCTTCTGGCTGCTGCCGGTGGTGGCGCTGGCGCTCGGCTGGGCCATCCGGCGCGGGCTGAACCCCTTGCGTGACCTCTCGCGCGACGTGAGCGCACTCGACGTGAACGATGCCAAGCCCCTGCGCACCCAGCCGCACCACGAGTTCAAGCCGGTGGTCGACTCGATCAACACCCTGGTCGCGCGCCAGCACGCGGCGCTGGTGCGCGAGCGCGAGCTGAGCAGCGAGCTGGCGCACGAGCTGCGCACGCCGCTGGCCTCGCTCACGCTGCATGCGGCCTTGCTGCGCAGCGCACGCGACGGCACTGAACGTGAGCAAGCGCTGGCACGTGTAGAGCACGACGCGCAACGCGCCAACCATGTGGTGTCGCACCTGCTGGCGCTGGCGCGCGCGAGCCACGCCGAACTGGCCGACACGGCGCAGCCGCTCGATCTGCTTGAGCTGGCCCGCCGCGTGGTGGGCGATCACGCACAGATCGCCCTGGCCAGCGGCCACGAGCTCGCGCTGGTGGGCGAACATCCCTTCCTCATGACGGGGCACGCGATGCTGCTGGAGCTGGGCCTGCGCAACCTGATCGAGAACGCGCTCAGCCACACGCCCCGCGGCACGGTGATCGAAGTGCAGCTCGACGCTGCGGCGCGCTGGCTGCAGGTGTGCGACAACGGCGTGCCCGGGCTCGACCAAGCGGGCTGCGACACACCGGCCCCGCGCGGCGCAGGCCTCGGGTTGGGCCTGGGACACCGGGTGGTCGACAAGATCGCGGCAATCCATAACGCCCGCTTCGCGTCGGCCCCGCCGCCTGCGGGTTTCAGCGTCTGCTACCGCATCAGCTTTTCAGCGGGCTGACTGCACCGGCGCCCAGGGCAAGCAAGCCCTCCCGCCAACGTTTGGCCTCACAACATGGAGGCGACGCTGCTCGGCAGTTCGGCCGGGCTGAGCTTTTGCAGCCGCTGGGCCACCGTCGGCTCGATCTTGTTGGAGTAGATCGTCAGCCGCGTCGATGTGCTGCCGATGGCCGCAAGCTCGGCGCGCGTGCCGGACGACTTGCCGCCCCACGAGGCGGCCACGCCATGGCGTGCATCGGGGCGGCCGTAGGTGCGCTGCAATTCGGCGGAAACCGCTTTCGCAGCAACCGGCGCATCAAGCATCACCATGAACAAGCGGTCTTGATGGAAGCAGTAACGCACGGCCTTCAAAGCGGTGTCGCCGAACATCATGTTTTCGCGCTCGCGCTGGTAGCAGGTCACATCACCCTCGGTGTTCGACACCACCGAGGCGCCCAAGGCTTCGGCACCTTCACCCCACGACACGCCGCGAAAGCCGCGCAGCTCGAAGGCATTGGCGCTCAGGGCGGCCACGCTCAGGCAGAACAGGGCGGTCAACTTGGCAGTGCGTTGAAGTGACTTCATGGGGCGCTTTCTGTCTGTGTTGCGGAGTGAGGAAAGTGTGTGCGCCGCAGCCCGAATGTGTCAATTCGTTACCGACCGGAAACCACACGCCGGCTGCGCACAAATCCGCGCTTTGTTTGTGGCGTGTTGTGACAAGACGCGTCACTGCGACATATGCACACCTGCAACCAGTGCGTACAAAAGTATCAATCTGTTCCAACGCCTCAAGCGCCGCCGCGCACCGCCGAAGACAGACCGATGGTGCCCAGCTCGAACAACGCGCACGTCGCGCGCATCGGGCGGCCCGGTCGACCCCGTCATCAGCAGGAGTGAGTCACATGAAGCGCAGAAACTTGGTGTTCGCAGGCCCCGCAGCGTTGGCGGCCGGCATGGTGGGTGGTGCGTCGTACAGCGCAACACCGCAGGGCGGCAACGTGATCAAGTTCGGCCAATCGGCTTCACTGACCGGCGGCCAGGCGAGTTATGGCCGCGACATTCGCGACGGCATCATTGCCGCGTTTGCCGCCGCCTCGGCCGTGCCAGGCAGCCCACGCTTCGAGCTGGTGACGCTGGACGACGGCGGCGTGAAAGACCGCTGCATACAGAACGTGTCCACCCTGGTTGAAGGCGGCGTGTCGGCCATCGTCGGCCTGACCAGTGGCATCGCTGCCGAGGCCTGCGTGCCGATTGCCAACAACAGCCAGCTCGCGCTGCTGGGCACGGCCAGCGGCAACATGGGCCTTCGCAACGGCAGCGCCAGCGGGGTGTTCCACGTGCGCGCCGGCTATGACCTCGAATACAAGCGCATGGCCAACTACATCAAAGACTTCGGCATGCGCCGCATCGGCTACGTGTACCTGAAAGACACCTCACCTGCCAACCTGGCAGTCATGCAGCAGGCGCTGAGCAGCGTGTCCATCGTGCCGATCGAAGCGATTGCGATCGACCGCGCTGCAACCTCGTTCGAAGACGTCTCGGCCAAGCTGCTGGCAGCCAAGCTCGACTGCGTGCTCATCTCGGCCAATGCAGGCCCCGTGGCGACCATCATCGACCAGATGACGACCGGGCGCTACGCGGGGCTGTTCTACGCCTCGTCGTATGCCGGCCAGGGCTTGATGGACACCCTCACCGCCAAGAAGCAGAGTTGCATCATGAGCATGGTGGTGCCGCGCCCGAACTCGGGCTCCGCCAACGTGGTGAACCGCGCCAAGCTGGACTTCGCAGCCTTGGGCTCCGAGGTGAAGCTCGGGATTACCACGATGGAAGGTTATATCGCCGGCCGCACCGCGGTGGAAGCGGCGCGCGTGGCGCTCAAGGTGAGTGGCGGCGAACGCATCAGCCGCGCCCGCATGAAGGAGTCACTGGCCGCGCTGCGCACCGACCTCGGTGGCTACCGCGTCGAGTTCGCGCCCGGGGTGACGCAGGGTTCGCAGTACGTCGACCTGATCGCGATCGATCGTTACGGCCGGCTGGTCGGTTAGGCCTGCTTCGCGCCGGCAAGGCGACACGGCAACTCAGTCCTTGCCGTGTTTGCCCTTTTTGTCGTGCTTGTCTTTCTTGCCGTGCTTGCCGTCATCACGGTCATGCCCGTGGTCATGCTCACGCTCGTAGCGCTCACGCACCCAGCTCTCCTTCACAAAGTAGACCGGCTGGCCGCAGGCGTTGTAACGATGGCAGTGCTTGCGCCAGTTCTTCTGGTGGCCCGGCGGCACGTAGAGGTAGGCCGGTTGCACCACCTGCACCGGCGGCGGCCCGTAGTACCTCGGTTGGACGTAGACCACCGGCGGCGGCGGCATGTTGCCGATGTCGACGCGGCCGTAGACGCCGGGTTGGTTGATGCCCACCGAAACGCCGACGCTGGTCTGTGCTGATGCGGCGGTGACTGCGAATGCCGCTGCGAAGGCAGATGCCATCAAGATGGCGCGGGTTGTTTTCATGACGTGGCTCCAGGAGTGGTCAGCGAATGAGTATGCGCGCCTGCCCTGGCAGGGCCATGGCGCGCCAAGAGGTCGGCAAGCGCAGCGGCCGAAAAGGGTTTGACGACGACCTCGTTCATGCCTGCGTCGATGTAGCGCTGGCACTCGTTCGTCATGACACTGGCAGTGACGGCGGCGATCGGCGTTGGTGGCCGGCCAGCTTCGCGCTCCCAGCGGCGAATGCTGCGGGTGGCGTCGATGCCGTTGGTGACGGGCATCAGGTAGTCCATCAGCACCAACGCGTAGGCTGCGGTCTTGACTGCTTCGATCGCCTGCGCGCCGTTGGTGACCAAGGTGGAGGTCACACCCAGGTGCTCGAGCATCAGCGTGAGCAGCAGCGCCTGCACCGGGTCGTCTTCGACCACCAGCACGCGCAATCGGCGCTCACCTGAGACGAAGGTGGGCGCGTCGTTCGGTTCGCGCCACAGTGGCGCTGGCCGGGCTTGGGGTTGACGGGAGGCGTTCATCGCTCGAACTTGATCCTGCTGGCCTGCAGGCCCGCGCCACCGGGCGAGGGCGCGCCCTTTGCCTCGAGCTGGGCACCCACCACCAGGTTGGCTGCCGTACCGCCCGAGAAAGCGGTGCCCGTGTCGTAGGCCACTGTCACGCCCCGCAGCACGAAGCTGCGCGCGGTGGCGTTGACCGATTCAATGGCCCCGTGCAGTTCGAACTCCTGGTCTCCACCACCGCCGCGTTTGAAGTCGACCTGGCGAGCCACCAGCACACCATTGCGAATCTGGCCCTCGACTTCGACCCTCGTACCGTTGGCCAGTTGGTTGATGCTGCCGTGGCGAAAGTCCACCCCTGGCCCGCTCGCGTCCACCAAGACCCCGCCCACCTGGAAGCTGGCAGCGCTCACGAAGCTGCCGATGAAACCTTCAAGCTCCGCGTCGCTGGTATCAGGGAAGTTGCGCTGCGAGGTATGAACCGAGGTGGCCACCCAGCGCCCGGCCACCGGCAGCGTTTGCAGGCTCACACGCACCGACAGGCCGTTGGCCAGGCGTGGCAGCGCGGGTGGCGCGATGCTGCTGTAGTCGATGAGGGCCCCACCGAGCGCAAAGCTCGTGTTCGACAGGCCGCTGATGCGCCCACGCAGCTTGAATGAGGCCAGCGAGGTTTTGCGTTCGATGCGTGTGGCCATGTAGACCGCAGTGTTCGTGTCGTAGAAGGCAAACACCTCCACCAGATCACCCGCCACCGCATCGGCCAGGCCACGGTTGTAGCCGCTGAACAAGGTGTCGACATCCACCTGCACCACCTGGCCCAGCACGGTCAGGCGAGACGCCGCGGTATCGACCGCTTGAACCGGGCCCGCGATCTCGTTGCCGAATTGGATGCGGCGCGCCACGCCATTGCCGCTGTTGCCGTGCACTTCACCCTCCACATCAACCACCATGCCCAGCTTGAGGTCGGCGCGCACACGGGCCAGGCCTTCGTCATCGACGATGGCGGCTTGTGCGTCATCGAAACGAACCCCGTTGACGATGACCGAGCCGAAGCCGGAAATGCGCCCTGATGAACTGGTCTGCACGGTTTGGCCGGTGCCGCCGCTGTCGACGCCGCCGCAAGAGACCGTCAGCCCGACAGTCAGTGCCAACGCGGCCAGGGCTCGCCAGGGGTGGTGAGTGAATGTCATGGTGATCTCCTGCGTGCGGGTGCCGCTTTTTTGGCCGCGGCGGGCTTCGTCTCGGCCATTGCCGGTGCTGCCGAATGCATGGGCTCGGTATAGGCGTAAAGGCCGACTCTCAGCCGCTGGTCTTGCACCCGCTGGCGGGCCTGGTCGTCTTCGATCATCTTCTGCACCTTGGGCGCAAGGCTGCGCAATACCTGCTGCCACTGCGCACGCACGATCGGCTGCAAGCGCTCCAATGACTCGGCAGACAGCTCGTCGGCAAACAAGGCCTGCTCGAGGTGCGGCGGCTCGTCGGCCAGCACGTTGGCCACGCAGGCGCGAAGATGGTCTCCCACGTTGCTGCTCACAAAAGCCAGCATGCGGGTTTCGTCACCCGCCGGCGCAAAGCGCTCGCGCACCAGCTCGACACGGTCGGCCGCCGTGTCCACACGGGCCAGGCCCAGGCGACACAGCTCTTCCAGCAGGCTGCGGGGGTGCACGTCTTTCGTGACCGACTGCGCCAAGGTCTCGAAACTCGCGGGGCCGGTGCGGGGCAGCGAGCTCAGCGCCCGGCCATGCGCGCGCCAGAGGGGGTCGCTCAGCCAGCGGGTGAAAACTTGCGTTGCGGGCGAGCGCTTGCTCTGTGCAACGGGCTCACGTTGGATCAGGCGGCTCACCTCGCGCCGGTTCAAACCAGTGGCCGTGCTGACGCGACTCACCGCGCGCTGCGGGGCCACCTCGGGGTGGGCCGCCAGGGCCGCATCGACAAAAGCGCAGCGCAGCACCTCATCAAGCTCGTCATAGTGAACGCCCCGCGCAATGGCCAGCTCCGCCAGCGGAGCCAACACATTGCGGCAGGCCTGCAGCAGCGCGGCGTTGGCGGGTGTTGTGGAGGGCGGCTGAGTGCTCACGAGGCAGTTGGCAAAAACAGAGGGGAGGTCGCGATCGTAACGCGAATGTGCGCTTTGCACATTTGCAGGTTTTCCCCAAGGTAGTGTCTACCAACTCAACGGGTTCAACCGATAGAAGTCAGCGAGTTCCTGGTACAGCGCTGGGTGCTCCGTGGCCAGGCGCTGGGGTTGCTCGAAAAACACCTCTGAGGCCACCGCGAAAAACTCGGCCGGGTTGGTGGTGCCATACGCACTGAGCAAGGTGGCTTGCCCGGCTTCGGCCTGTGCTTGCAGTTGCGCAAACTCTGCCGCCATCACCTGCGACCAGCGCGCGTAGCGCCGGCGGCCCGACAGGCTTGGTGCCCCGTTGGCCGGCCCGTTTTCCTGGTCGAGCTGGTGCGCGAACTCATGGATCACCACGTTCTGCCCATCGTCGATCACGGCGGCACCATCGAGCGTGTCTTGCCACGACAAGATCACCTGCCCCTGTGACCATGATTCGCCCGACAAGGCACGGCGCTGGTCTTGCAGCACGCCCGCGCTGTCGGTGTGCACACGGTCGACCACAAACGCGCCCGGGTAGACGAGGATCTGCCGCAACTGCGCAAAGTACGAAGGCCGGCGCCGGTTGAGCATCAGCAAACACGCCTGGGCCGCGATGGTCACGCGCATCTCGTCGTTGACCTCCAGGCCAGCACAACCGATGAACGGCTTTTCCGCCAGAAAAACCTGCATGTGTTTCTTGAGCTGCAGCTGCAAATCGGCCGGCAGGTGGCGCACGTAAGGCACGCGCCGGCGCAAGATCTCGCGCCACTCGGCCGGGAACGGCCGCTGCCGTATGCGCGCACGGCGAAGGCGGGTGAGCAGCGGCTGGCCGGCCAAGGCGGCGACCAGCAGCAACATCAGCCCCAGAACGATGACGAGTGGCACGAAGTGGCCTTGGCTGTGACGATACCCGGCAAGTGGATGCGCTCAGCCGGGATTCAAGCCACCGTGGCGTGACGAACGGTGCGGGCAGGTTCCCGGCAGGGGATTTCAGTTTCGTGCATGCTGCTGCGCCCGTGCATCGTTGCTAGCGCGCGCTGTCAAAACCAAGGACCAAGGACATAGGAGACATCGATGAAACTGACCCCGATCTCTTGGGCGCTTTGCGCCGGCACCGTGATCTCGCTCTCGGCCTGCGCCCAGACCGCGCCGACGGCCACACCGGCAGCCAGCCCCGAAGTCACCGTGACCCGGCTCGAGTGCGGCACCGGCATCACCAACGACGTGGGCCGCTTCTCCGACACCTTCTCCATGGAAGGCGTGAAGATCCCGTTCGTCTTCAGCTGCTACCTCATCAAACACGGCAACGACTACATGCTGTGGGATACCGGCCACGCCATGACCGCCGGCGCGGTGGCGCCCAAGGTGAGTGTGGTCGACCAGCTCGCACAACTGCAACTCAAGCCAGAGCAGATCAAGTTCGTGGGCATCAGCCACTACCACGCCGATCACACGGGGCAGGTGGCGTCGTTCCCGCAGGCCACCTTGCTCATCGGCACCGGTGACTGGAACGTGGTCACCTCGCCCAAGCCGGTGGGCGCCAACCCGGCGTTCTTCGCGCCGTGGATCAGCGGCGGCTCAAAGGTGGAAACTGTGCCGCTCGACAAAGACGTGTTCGGTGACGGCAGCGTGGTCATGCTCACCACGCCCGGCCACACGCCCGGCCACCACAGCGTGCTGATCCGCCTGAAGGAAAAAGGCAACGTGCTCATCACCGGCGACCTGGCGCACTTCCACGAAAACTACGAGGCCAACGGCGTGCCCGGATTCAACACCAGCCGCGCCGAGACCTTGGCCTCGCTAGACCGCTTCAAGAAGCTCGCCGCGCAGCTCAAGGCGACCGTGATCCTGCAGCACGATGCGCGCGACGTGGGCAAGCTGCCGGCGTTTCCGATGGCGGCAAAGTAGTTCACGTCAGGCCACGCCGCCGGTGCGCCTGCCAACCTGTCAGTGAGGCGCAGTAGGCGTCAGGGTCTTCCGCGGGGGTCGACTTCAATATGGGCATTGGGAACGGTGCTCCAGGTTGATTGCGGCCTGCCGTTTGAAATGACAGGGCTTAACCGCCGGGCACGCCCTGGGTGGTCGGGCACGCGAGTCGATTCAAGTTTGGCCCGGAGAGCCTGTAACTCAGCCTGTCGTTGACCTGTTCGGCACCCAGGCCTTCATAAAAGGAGATCCCGTCGCGGTTCGCTGCGTTGACTGGCCAGTCGATGCGGGAGCACCCGTTTTCCATGGCGTACCGTGCAACCCAGGCCATGAGCGCCTGGCCAACGCCATGGCGCCTCGCCGACGAGCGCACAAAGAGTTCCTTGAGGAAACACTGCCTTCGCTTCTCCGGGGTGGGGTCGACCAATGAGTAAAGCAGCCCGATGGCCGCAAGGCCATCGACGTCGCCATCTTCTCGCGAGGCCACGACCAGGCGGATTGGCGAATCGCTGGCCAGAAGACTATCGAGAAGGTGGGCATGCACCACGTCCCGAGAGGCTGTAGACGCGCCGTTGTAGTACGCGTGCAACTCGCAAAGCAGATCGACCAGAGACTCGTGCTGATCTGCAGAGACAAAAGCAACTTGCATCGGGTGCTCTTGGTGGCCAGAGTTTTATTGCGGCAAGGTGATGGCCAAGATGACGGCCAGCAGTGAAGGTGGTAGCAGCCCCAAGATGTATCTTGCGAACGGGCTGCGAGGCACGCGAATGAACCCCAGTGCGGCACCCAGTGCCACACAGGCGGCGAAGGGAATGAGGCTCATGGCCCACATCGCGTTCAACGCCAATGCGGCGCCTTGATCACCCAGCACCAGGTGGCGTGCCGTCGTGACGGCAAAGAACAGCAAGAACGGTGTGATCGCCCCGAAGACAACAACGGTCCACCGTCTGATGGCGGGCCGCAGCGCAGCGGCGATGGCCAGCGCGAGAGGAACGCCCAGTTCAACTGCTGCCGCAAGAAGCATTTCGGTTTGATCGTTGATACGGGATTCTCGCCCCTGCGAGGCCTCTCGATTGAATGCTTGGCTTGCAAGAGCTGGCGTGCTACTCGCGAGCGAACTTGAACTCACAGGTGCGGCCTGTCAGCCGCTGCCCGACACCCTTTTTTTCATCGAACTGCGCCTTGATTCGGTCGGTGTATTCCTTCCTTCAGCATGGCGCACTATGCCTTGGGTCTGGTTGGGCGAATGAGCGTCTTCTGGAACCAGGCCTCGTTCATTTGAGTGAGGAACTGCGCATTGATGAGGTAACCAGCCTTGTCGCCGAGCACGGCCTCGCTTCCGCATCGGGGGCACATCGCTGTTTGCTTCTCAACGGCCTTTGCATCGTCCGCATTGGTCATGTCCAGGCCGGTCCAGGCCACGATTTCGTCAGCGGCGAAAACCTCCACGCAGTTGCAGCAGCCACAAACTTTGCTGCCACCGATCAGCGCCCAGTTGTTCGATGTGTAGCGATACGCTGCGACAAGAGGATTGCTCATTTCGATCCGTCGAAGTTGGTTCTTGAAGTTGTGGACGGCAAACAGCAGGACGATTCTCCTGGCCGTGGCTCGTGGCTTCAATTCTGGTGGTCGCGCGCGCAGCAATAGGCTCGGGCTAACCCGGGGAGCGTTGCCATACCAGGACTTGCGTAGGAGTAGCCCTACCCGTGAACAAAGACTCGTCCGATAGCCGCTGATTTTCAGGGGAGCAGGATGACCCTTTCTTCATTGAAAGGAATCTGAAATGCCAAACTCCAGCAAGACACTCATCGACCTTGAAAAGAAATTCTGGCAGTCGATGGTCAATCAGGACACCGACACCGCCTTGGACATGCTGAGCGAGCCTTCAGTGATGGTCAGTGCGCAGGGGGCCTTCAAGTTCGACCATGCGGGCTACCGCAAGATGGCAGAGCAAGGCTCCATGGTGATCAAGTCATTCGAGCTGAGCGACGTGGAGGTCGTGTTTCCCAACGACGCCACGGCGATCGTCACCTACCGGGTCAAGCAGGCCATCGCGTCCAAAGGGAAGGACAAGAGCATCGAGCAGGAAATGAACGACTCGTCAACGTGGATCCAGAAGGACAAGCGCTGGCAATGTGTCATGCACACCGAAACCCCTGCCGAGGCAGAGCCGGCGATGCATTGACTTGCGCTCGTCCCCGTTTCCATGAGCAGCTCGGCGGCTGCTCATTTCATTTCGTAGAGCACATCGGGACAACGCTCCTCGTTCGTCCGGCCATCTGTGAACTCCAAGGCGCGGAACCCATGACGCTCATAAAACCGGCGGGCGCCCACATTTTGCTGAAATGTGTAGAGCCGAATGGGAAGCGGTAGCACAGCCAAGGCGTGCTTGATCAAGTTGGCACCAATGCCTTGGCCCACCAGTTCGGGCGCGACAGCCATTTGCTCGACCCAGCCGATGCCATCGCGCACGCTGACGGCCATGACGGCGGCCACGCAGCCATCAACTTCTGCCACGGTCGTGCCGCCTGCGGGGAGCAGCGTGTTTTCTACCCAGGCCCGCACCTCTTGCTCCGAATGCACCGGCGGTGCGTAGGGCATGAATTCGGATCGCGTCTGGATGAGGATGTCGGCGACCCGCTTGTGATCAGCCGGCTCAGCTTGCCGCAGCCGTGGGCTCATGGGGCAGCTGACGCCATCTCGTCAGTCGATCCAGTTTTCGGCATGCTCATCCCAATCGAATTTCCTCAGCGCCTTGTGTGCGAACCTCCCCGCTGCCCGCTGTCACTTCTACCGTCATTCCGGTGTCAACTCCAGCGCCACCAAGAAGCGCGACACCATGTTGTAGGACGCGATCACGCCGATCAGCTCGACCAGGTGCTGGTCGCTGCCGAGCGCTCGCCGCGCCACCGCAAAGGTGAGGTCACTCACCCGCACGTCGCGTGTCATCTCGATGGTGAGCTGCAACGCGGCACGCTCGGTGGCGTTGAACAGCTCGGCGTCGATGGCCGGCAAATGGCGCAACGCATCAAGCTGCGCCTGAGTGCCGCCGGCCGCGATGAAGGGCGCGCTGTGGTGGTGAAACTCGTACTCGGCGGTGTTGATCACCGCCACACCCAGCATGGCCAGTTCACGCAACACGGGCGACAACGCGAGCTCGGTGCGCACACGGCCCATCATCAACCCCCAGCCGGTGGCAAAGGGCGGGCTGTAGAGCAGCAGGCGGTCGAGCTCGGCCAGGCGCCCGCCACGGCGCGCGCGGATGGAGGCCACCAGCTCGGGCGGGCCGGCCTGTTCGTCGGTGATGTAGGGAATGCGGGGCATGTGTTCCTCTCTCTTCAGTGGATCAGGGGCGTGGCCCACGTGGGAAGGGGGTTTTGTGGCTCATCAAAACCCCGGCGTCAGCGCCGCACCGGTCATGGATTGCAGCTCGTCGAAGCCGAGGCCCGGCACCATGGCGCGCACGGTCAGCGTGCCATCGGCCACGTCGATCACGGCCAGGTCGGTGTAGATACGGTTCACCACCCGCCGGCCGGTCAGTGGGTAGGTGCAGGCGGGCACGATCTTCGGTGCGCCGTGTTTGTCCAGATGGTCCATCACGACGAACATG
>JACMKW010000429.1 GCA_014379885.1 Rhizobacter sp. | reverse complement strand
TCGTTGATCGGCGCCACGCCGCTGCGCAGGCGGAAGTTGCTGCTGCAGTTGTGGCACACGCAGGTCTTGCTGTGGGCCACCAGCTCCACGTCTTCTTCGGTCAGCCACACCGCGTGGCCGAGTGTCATCCACGGGCCGAGCGCGCCCAGTTTGTGGAGGTGCTTCACCGCCGTGGTGCCAGTGCGGCGGCGCGCGTACTCCTTCTGGTAGACGGTCTCCAAAAGGTGCATGTGCATCGGCACATCGTCGGCCTTGGCTTGCTCCACCAGGGTCATCAGGCCGTCGTCGGTGATCCAGTGCAGGTTGGCCGGCGCGAGCTGGATGCGCGTGAGCGACTGGCCGGCGTTTTCATCGCGCAGCATCTTGTAGAGCTTCATGTGGTCGGAGAAGCTCAAGCTCGACTGTTTCAGGTGCTCGGCCAGCGGCACACCCACGTCGCTGGGCAGGCCGGCGCAGAACTTCGCGTCGTCTTCATAGACCAGCCGGTTTTGCTCGCGCACGGCGTAGCAATATGAGGCGCGCATGCCGATGCTCTGGTAGGCCTTGAGCACCGCGCTCGATGCACCATGCACCTGCTCGAAGCTGCCACGCATCCAGCCGTGGATGTGCTGCACGGTGGTGATGCCCGAGGCGATCATCTCGAACGCCGAGTAAAGCGTGTCGAGGTAGATGTCGAGGTCACGCGCCGACATGCGGCTGGCGAACCACAGCTCCAGCGCGTAGTCGGGCGAGCCCAGCTGCAGCGGCGTCATGCCTACGTGGTGGTGGCTGTTGACGAAGCCGGGCAGCAGCGCGTGGTGCGGGTGCTGGGTGACGGGTGCGTCGGGAAAACGTTGGCGCATCTCGTCGAAGGGGCCGACGGCGACCACCTTGCCGTGCTCGTGCACGAGTGCGGCGTCGCTCAGGATGTTGGCGGTGTGGCGGTCTTGCACGCCGGTGACGATCCATTTGGCGCGAACCAGGGCTGTTGTCATGTTGAACTCCTGAATGGGGTGTGTCTGCCGTTCGCCCTGAGCTTGTCGAAGGGTCGGTGCGCAGGGCACCAGGCTTCGACAGGCTCAGCCCGAACGGGAGTTGGGGGCGACCGGGTGCCTACGGTGACGGTTTCAGATCGCGCCTTCCTGTTCGGCGAATGCACGATCCACTTCGTCCGCCAGCAAATCGGCCAGGCGCTGGTGCAGCTCGATGCATCGAGGGTCGCGCGGCGAGCGCGGCCGTGGCAGATCGACCGGCACGATCTCCTTGATGCGCCCCGGCCGCGCCGTGAACACCACGATGCGGTCGGCCAGGGCCAGCGCCTCTTCGATCGAGTGCGTGACCAGCAGCACGCTGGCGCCGCTGGCCCGCCACACTTCGAGCAGATGGCCTTGCATCTTGGCGCGCGTCTGGATGTCGAGCGCGGCAAAGGGCTCGTCCATCATCAGCACCTTGGGCCGCATCGACAAGGCACGCGCCAGGGCCGCACGCTGGCGCATGCCGACCGAGAGTTCGTCGGGGCGTTTGTCGGCGGCGTCGGCCAAGCCCACCTTGAGCAGCAGGTCTTGCGCAATGCGTTTGCGCTTGTCGGGGAACACGCCTTGCAGCTTGAGGCCGAAGGTCACGTTGTCGGCAATCGTGAGCCAGGGGTAGAGCGAGGCCTCCTGGAAGATCATGCCGCGGTCGGTGCCGGGGCCGGTGATGGGCAGGCTGTCGCATTCGAGCTCGCCTTCGGTGGCCGTCTCCAGCCCGGCCACCATGTAGAGCAGGCTGCTCTTGCCGCAGCCTGAAGGGCCGAGCAGCACGACAAACTCGCCCGGCGCCACATCGAACGACAAACCTTCGATGGCGGTCAGTGCCTTCGGGCTGTCGGGGTTCCACACCTTGCTCACATTGCGCAGGCTGATCATGGGTTGTGTCATGGTGTACTTCCCTCAGTCACTTGCCAACCGCAGCGGACGGGCCCACCCACCACAGCACTCGTTGCTGCACCCACAACAAGCCGCGGTCGAACGAAAAGCCGAGCAGGCCGATCAGCGTCATGGTGAAGAACACCAGGCTCGCGTTGAAGGTGTTACGCGCCATCATCACGATCTGCCCCAGGCCCGAACCCACGCCCACGGCCTCGGCAATCAGCACCACCATCCAGGCCGCAAACAGATTGAGCCGCAGCGTGACGAACAGGCTGGGCAATATCGTCGGCAAGATCACGTGGCGAAACAGCTGGTGCTTGTTGGCGCCCATGATGCGGGCCACGTGCAGGTAGGGCGCGGGCACGGCGTCGATCTGCGACAGCGTCGACAACACGATGATGAAAAACACCGAGATGAACACCAGGAAGATCGCCGGCACGTTGCCAATGCCGAAGATGAAGATTGCCACCGGCAGCCAGGCCACCGGCGAGATCGGCGTGAGCAGCGTGAGCGTGGGAAGCGTGAGCTTGCCGAACACCGGGAAGTAGCGGATCGCGAGACCCACCCCCACCGCGCCCACGAAGCCCAGCGCCAGGCCCAGCACCACGCGCATGGAAGTCCAGCCCATCACGGCCAGCACTGACAGAAAGCCACCGCCTTCTTCTTCCAGGCTGCGTGCGCCTGCGGGATCGAAGAACTTGAACTGCTCGGGCAGGTTGGCGAGGAACATGTGCGGTGGCGGCAGCATCAACGGGTCGGCCAGGCCCTGCCACCAGCAGAACTCCCAGATCGCGATGAAGGTGCCCACCGAGGCCAGCCACCACAGCGCACGCTGCACGAAGGCAAGTGCTTTGCTGCGGCTGGCGGCCGAGGCTGGGCCCGGAGGTTGGGCAGCCGGCTTGGCGCCGGCCAATGGCAAGGCGGACATGGTGGTCTCCTGTGCGTTGGGCGGCGAGCCTCAGGCAGTGGTCTTGAGCTTGAGGCCAGCGTAGAGCGGCTTGTTCTCGGCGATCACCTGTTCGAGCAGGGTCCAGTCGATGGCAGCGGCCGGCGCCAGCTTCTTCACGTAGCCCAGCTCCTTCATCGACTGCCCGCGGTCAAGGATGAACTGCCCGTTCTTGCGCTGGTCGATCATGATGGGCTGCTTGCTGGCGGCGAGCTTGGCGGCTTCCATCGTGGTCTTGTAGTAGCTGCCCACGGTGTCTTTGAGGGCTGCATCGATATCAGCTTCGGCCTGGCTCTGTGCCACGAACATGGCCTTGATCACGGCTTTGACGGCCTGCGGGTTCTTCTCGATCAACGGTGTGCGCACGGCCAGCACGCAGTCGGAGTAGTTCTTGCCATAGACGTCGCTGCCGTCGGAGAGCACCGTCGAGCCCTTGCGCGCCGTGAGGCACTGCGTGGCGTAGGGCTCGATGTGGCAGATGGCGTCTACGCCTCCGGCGATGAAGGCTTGGGCCAGCTCGGGTGAGGTGTTGAAGTAGCGCACCTTCACGTCCTTGAACGACATGCCGGCTTTCTTCAAGTAGTCATAGGGCAGCACTTCGAGTGTGTCGGCCTGGAAGGTGCCGAGCGTCTTGCCCTTCAGGTCGGCGGCGCTCTTGATGCCTTCTTTCGCAATCAGGATGCAGCCGTCGACACCGGCCCCGGCCACGATCTTCACCGGCGCACCGGCGTCGTACAGCGTGAGGAAGTTGGAGTAGGGGATCACCGACATGTCGACCTGGC
>JACMKW010000428.1 GCA_014379885.1 Rhizobacter sp. | reverse complement strand
AGTGACCACAGCACCAGCCAAGCCGTTTCGTCGAACGCGTTGGTTGTGCCGTGCCCAAACGAAACGCCCGCCTGTTTGAGGCGGGCGGCTTGCGCGGTGATGCAGTCGATGAGCTTCATGACAACTCCCCGTTCGGCGTAAACGCCGAACGACCCTCCGAGAGGGTCTCGCCCGACTTGGGGCGGCCCGGCGCTCGGGCTCGTTCTGAAGTGTCGAAGTCTTTCATAAGAGCAGGCCTTCCAATGTCTTGCGGTAAATGTTCTTCAGCGGCTCGATGTCGGCCACGAGAACGTGTTCGTCGATCTTGTGGATGGTCTCGTTGAGCGGGCCGAACTCGACCACTTGCGGGCAGATCTTCGAGATGAAACGGCCGTCGGAGGTGCCGCCAGTGGTCGACAACTGGGGGGAGACGCCGGTTTCGCTGCGAATTGCATCGCCCAGTGCCTCGACCAGTGCGCCCTTTGACGTGAGGAACGGCTCGCCGCTCAGCGTCCAGGCGAGTTCATAACTCAGCGCATGGCGGTCGAGCTCCGCGTGCACGCGCGACTTCAACGACTCGGGCGTCGACTCGGTTGAAAACCGGAAATTGAAGTCAACCACCAGTTCGCCCGGGATCACGTTGCCCGCGCCGGTGCCGGCGTGGATGTTCGACATCTGCCAGCTCGTCGGCGGGAAGTATTCGTTGCCCAAGTCCCACTCGATGCGCACCAGCTCTGCCAGCGCGGAGGCCACCAGATGGATCGGATTTTTGGCGAGCTGCGGGTAGGCAATGTGGCCTTGTATGCCTTTCACGGTGAGCTTGCCCGAGAGCGAGCCACGCCGGCCGTTCTTGATCATGTCGCCCAGCTTGTCGACCGAAGTGGGCTCACCGACGATGCAGTAGTCGATGCGCTCGCCGCGTTGCTTCAACACCTCGCACACCTTCACCGTGCCGTCGACCGACGGGCCTTCTTCGTCGCTGGTGATCAAGAGCGCGATGCCGCCGCAACGCTCGCCGTGTTGGGCGATGAACTCCTCAATGGCCACGGTCATCGCAGCGATCGATGTCTTCATGTCGGCTGCACCGCGCCCGTAGAGCTTGCCGTCGCGGTGCGTGGGCACGAAGGGGTCGCTGTGCCATTGATTCAGCGGGCCAGTAGGCACCACATCGGTATGGCCGGCGAACATCAACAGCTTGCTGCCGGCACGACCACGGCGCACGGCCCAAAGGTTGGTGACGCGGAAATCTGCCGGCCCGAAGCTCAGCGTTTCGCAGTCAAACCCCAGAGGCCGCAGCCGCTCTGTCAACAGCGCCTGGCAGCCAGCGTCATCCGGCGTCGGTGAGCGGCGCGCGATCAGTGCTTCGGTGAGCTGCAGTGCGGCTGACATCAAAAGCGCGTGGCGCGGAAACCGCTCGCGCGGCCTTCGTCGGAAGGCACGTCGAGCTGGATCTCGGTGAAGGTCGGCTGGTCGTCGCTTTCTTCCTTCTTGGGCTGCAGGCGCGACACGGGTTCCATGTCGTTTGCCAGGCGCCACATCAGGTTGGTGGGCGAATCGGCGTAGGCCAGGCCTTCGTCGCGGGTGATCACGCCTTCGGTGATCAGGCGGGCGAGGTCGGCTTCGAAGGTTTGCGAGCCTTCGGCCAGCGACTTTTCCATCGCTTCTTTCACGCCGTTGAAGTCGCCTTGTTCGATCAGCTCCGACACCAGCTTGGTGTTGAGCATCACCTCGACGGCAGGGCGGCGGCCCCCGGTGGAAGAGCGCACGAGGCGCTGCGACACGATGGCGCGCAAACCCGCCGACAAATCGGACAGCAGCGCCGGGCGTGACTCGGGCGCATAGAACGACAAGATGCGGCCCAGTGCGTGGTAGCTGTTGTTGGCGTGCAGCGTCGACACCACCAGGTGGCCCGACAGCGAATACGAGATCGCCATCGTCATGGTTTCGCGGTCGCGAATTTCACCGATGTAGATGCAATCGGGCGCTTGCCGCAGCGCGTTCTTCAGCGCCACCTGCAGCGACTGGGTGTCACGCCCCACCTCGCGCTGGTTCACCATCGAGCGCTTGTTGTTGAACATGAACTCGATCGGGTCTTCGATCGTGAGAATGTGCCCCGCCATCTGCTGGTTGCGCTGCTCCAGCATCGACGCGAGCGTGGTGCTCTTGCCGGTGCCGGTGGCGCCGGCCAGCAGGATCAGGCCGCGCTTTTGCAGGATCAGGCTGCTCAGGATCTGCGGCAGCTTCAGGGTGT
>JACMKW010000427.1 GCA_014379885.1 Rhizobacter sp. | reverse complement strand
CTTGCAGCCGCAAGGCGACAGCACCCAAGTCACCTGGGTGATGCATGGCCCCTCGCCTTACATCAGCAAGCTGATGGGTGTGTTCGTGAGCATGGACTCGATGATCGGGAAAGACTTCGAGGCGGGCTTGGCGAACATGAAGGCAGCCGCGGAGAAGTAGCTCCCGCGTCATTCCCGCGAAGGCGGGAATCCAGCATGCAGGCACGGCGCGCTGCGTCGAGGAACGGTACGGCGCCACGATCCTGAATTCCCGCCTGCGCGGGAATGACGCGCACACTGGCGCGGGAATGACGGCGCTGGTGCGTTACGGACTCACCAAGAGTTTGTCGAAGGCCGCCATCTCCACCGGCCGGCTGAACAGATAACCCTGCGCCAGGTGGCAGCCGATGGCGGTCAGGTAATCAGCCTGCTCGACGGTCTCGACCCCTTCGGCCACCAGCACCATGTTGAGGCTGCGGCCCACCGACACAATGGCTTTCACCAGCTCGGCGCTGCGCCTGTTGCGCGGCAAGTCGGCCACAAACGAACGGTCGATCTTGAGCGTTTGCACCGGTAGGCGGGTGAGGTAACCCAGCGCCGAATAACCGGTCCCGAAATCGTCAATCGCCACCGTGATGCCCATGGCCGCCAGCGCCTCCAGGCTGTGGCGCACACCATCGCTGCCATCGAGCAACAGGCTCTCAGTGATCTCAAGCTCCAGCCACTGCGGGCGGCAGCCGGTGGCGGTGAGCGCGCCTTGCACAACCTCCACCAAATCAAGGCCTTCACCGAACTGGCGCGCCGACAGGTTGACGGCAATCTTCAGCGGCTCGGCACGCTGGTGGTTCCAGGCCACCACCGCCGCGCAGGCCTCGTGCAGCGCCCAGGTGCCCATGCGCACGATCAGGCCGGTCTCTTCGGCCAATGGAATGAAACTGAGCGGCGACACCATGCCTCGCTGCGGCTGGCACCAGCGCATCAGCGCTTCGGCGCCCACCAGGCGTTGTGTGCCGAGCTCGAACTTGGGTTGATAGTGCAGCAGCAGCTCGTGGCGCTCCACACCGTGGCGCAACTCGCTCTCCAGCGCGAGCCGGTGAGAGGCCTGCGTGGTGAGCTGAGGCGAATAGAACTGCACGTTGTTGCGACCGCGCGCCTTGGCATGCGAGAGCGCGGCGTCGGCATGTTGCAGCAGCGCCTCGGCCGTTTGCCCGTCGCTCGGGTACAGCGCCGCCCCCGCGCTGACGGTCACGAACACCTCGGTGCCGTTCAGATTGAAGGGCGTCGACAAGGCCAGCAGCAGCTTGCTCGCCACACGCGCCAGCGCATCGGCCTGGCGCACTTCGGGCACGAGCACGGCAAAGGCGTCACCGCCCAGGCGCGCCACGATGTCGGTTTCGCGCATCGAGTGCGACAGGCGTGCACCCACCAATTTGAGCAGACCATCGCCGGCGGCATGGCCCAGTGAATCGTTGACCTTCTTGAATTGGTCAAGCCCCAACATCAGCATGCCGAACTCGGCCTGGCCGTTCGCGTGGGCCAGCGCCCGCTGCATGCGGTCGATCAGCCCGCTGCGGTTGGGCAGCGCGGTCACAGGGTCGAAGAACGCGAGTGAATGCACTTGGCGGCGGTAGTCGCGCAGCTCGGTCACGTCTTGAATGGTGCCGAGCATGCGCTGCGGCACACCGTTGTGGTCGTACACCAGCTTGGCGCGGCCATGCAGCTCGCGGCGCTCACCAGCATGGTCGACGTGGTAGTCGTAGCGGAGCGTTAGCAGGCGCTGACGCACGGCCTGTTCGAACAGCTCGACCACACCGGCACGCTGGTCGGCAGGGATGAGTGCGGCCAGTTGGTGGAGGTCAGCGGGGGCATCGGCGGGCAGGTTGACGATGCGCAGCGCCTCAGTCGAATAGCTCGCGCGGCGAGCGCGGAAGTCCCACTCCCAGGAGCCGAAGTTGGCCATCTGCTGGGCTTCGTCGAGCCGGGCTTCGGAGTCGGACAAGGCGGTGGCCAAGAGGCTGCGCGATGTCACCTCTTGCAGCGCCACCACACACTGCCGCACACCCCCCGTGGCGTGGTATTCGTTGACGGCCACGGCGCGCACGTGGCGCAGTGCACCGCCGGGCAGCACACACGGCAGCTCCATCTCGATGCGGCGAAGGCGCGAGGCAACAGCGTCGTGCCAGCGCGCCAGCAGCTCGGCGTGGCGGCTGCGCCGCACCAGGGCATGCAGGGCTTCGAGCGTCAGGCCTTCATTCGACGCACGGCCCAGGATCAGCAGTGCCTCAGGCGATGCATGCAAGGAGCCGAGCCCATCCCAGCAGAGGTAGCCGATGGGGTCGAGCTCACGCGCAGCTTCGTCATACAAGGCATTCATGGCGCTTGCGGGCAGCAGCGCGCCAAAGGCTTGGGGTTCGGAGTGCATGGTCAATTGCAAAGGGGCTCGGCCAGAAGAGCCGCTATCGTCGGGCCAATGCGAGCTGCTGTGCCGACGATTTTGCGTGGCCGTGCGAACAGAAACGGCATCCGCGTGAGTTGGGTCACGGCGCATCTGTCACCTGCACGACACGGCGGGGCATGGAAGTCCTTGAGTGACATCACCCTTCAATCAGCAAAGAATGGTCAGTGCCCATTCACTCCACTTCGAGCTTCACGTGAACCCGCAATTGCTGCAACCCCTCACCCTGCGTGGCCTGACGCTGCCCAACCGCATCGTCATCGCGCCCATGTGCACGTACTCGGCCGTCGACGGCGTGGCGAGTGACTTCCACTTGGTGCACCTGGGCCGCTTCGCACTCGGCGGCGCGGGCCTGGTGATCGTGGAGGCGACCGCCGTGCAGCCGCAGGGTCGTATCAGCCATGGTGACCTTGGCCTGTGGCAAGAGGGCCAGGTGGAACCGCTGGCGCGCATTGCAACTTTCCTGAAGCAACACGGCGCGGCAGCGGGCATTCAACTCGCGCATGCAGGGCGCAAGGCGAGCATGCAGCGCCCCTGGCATGGCAACGGGCCGATGAACGAGAGCGACACGCCCCGCGGTGAACACCCCTGGGATGTGATTGCCCCCACCGCCATGGCGGTGGAACCCGGCTGGCTGATGCCACGCGAGATGACGGCCGACGACATCAACGTGCTCAAGCGCGACTTCCGCCTCGCCGCCGAGCGTGCGCTGCGCGCTGGCTTCGAGGTGCTGGAGCTGCATTGCGCGCATGGCTACCTGCTGCATTCGTTTCTCTCGCCCATCACCAACCAGCGCAGCGATGGGTATGGCGGCGACCGCGCCGGCCGCATGCGCCTGCCGCTGGAGGTGGCCACCATCCTGCGCGAGGTGTGGCCCCAGGTGCTGCCGCTGTTCGTGCGCATCTCGTCGGTCGATGCGGTGGAAAACGGCTGGTCGATTGACGACAGCGTGGCCTTCGCCACCGAGTTGAAGCGCATCGGCGTTGACGTGGTCGACTGTTCGTCGGGCGGCGTCACCACCTCGCCCACTGCCTCGGCGGTGCCACGGGGCTACGGGTTCCAGCTGCCGTATGCGCAGGCCGTGCGCGAGGGTGCAGGCATCGCCACCATGTCGGTTGGTTTGATCGTCGACGCGCACCAGGCCGAGCGCGTGCTGCAAGACGGCCAGGCCGACCTGGTGGCGATTGCCCGCCAGGCGCTCGAAGACCCCAACTGGTCGGTCAAGGCGCTCACCCTGCTGCGTGCCGACGAGCCCGTGCAAGAACGTTATTCCCACTGGTTGAACCCCTATGGCTGGTGGCTGTCCCGGCGTGCCAAGCTCATCGACAAGCTGGGACCCTGGAGCGGCTGACCCTCTCACTTTTCGTTCACACACTGACCACGGAGACACACCATGCTGAAGACCTTTAGCAAGCACGTCGCGAATGTCGCGAATGCCGCAATTGCCGCACTGGCCCTCACCGCCATGACCGGCGCCCATGCGCAAGCCGACTACCCCAACAAGCCGATCCACATCGTCGTCACCTTCACCACCGGCGGTGCACCCGACATCCTGGCGCGCCTGATCGGTGAGCGCCTGCAGGCCACCTGGGGCCAGACGGTGATCGTCGACAACAAGCCAGGTGCGGGCGGCAACACCGGCGCCGACTCAGTGGCCAAAGCCGTCCCCGATGGCTACACCGTGGTGGTGGGCACGGTGGGCACGCACTCGATCAACGGCGCGCTCTACAAGAAGATGCCTTACGACATGGTGAAAGACTTTGCGCCCATCACGCTGCTGGCCACGACACCCAACATGCTGGTGGTGCACCCCGACGTGCCGGCCAAGAACCTGAAAGACTTCATTGCGCTGGGCAAGAAGGAAGGCAAGATGAGTTTTGCCTCGTCGGGCTCGGGCACCTCGATCCACGTGTCGGGTGAACTCTTCAAGACCATGACGGGCATCGACATGCAGCACATCCCGTACAAGGGCCGCGCCAGCGCCATCCCCGACCTGCTCGGCGGGCGCGTGACCATGATGTTCGACAACATGCCGTCGAGCCTGCCCCTGGTGAAAGACGGCAAGCTGCGTGCACTCGGTGTCACCAGTGCCAAGCGCTCGGCCGCAGCGCCCGAGATCCCCACGCTGGCGGAGTCGGGCCTGCCGGGCTTCGAGGCGGTGTCGTGGTTTGCGCTCTTCGCACCGGCCAACACACCCAAGCCCATCGTTGACAAGCTGCAAGCCGAGGTGAGCCGCATTCTCAAGTCGCCCGAGATCTCGAAAAGGCTGTTGGAGATCGGCCTCGACCCGGCAGGTGGCACACCGGCCGAGCTGGCCGAGTATCAGAAGAGCGAAATCACCAAGTGGGCGAAGGTGGTGAAAGACTCAGGCGCTACTGCCGACTGAGCTGCTGACCGAACCGCTGACGGGGCTCGGCGCGGGCTGCTCCACGTCGCGCTGCGGCGCGGGGCGCGACACCACGGCGTTGCGCCCCGACGCCTTCGCGGCATAGAGCGCTTCGTCAGCACGGCGCAGCAGGCTGCTGAG
>JACMKW010000426.1 GCA_014379885.1 Rhizobacter sp. | reverse complement strand
TAGCAGGCCAGCCGGTCGGCCGCCGCGCCCATGGCGGCGCATTCCTGCAAGGCGGGAGGGGGCTGCGTGGTCTGCGCCTGAGCTGGCAAGGCGGCCATCAACAGCAGCAAAGAAGGCACGGCCAGGCGTGCAAGCGGGGTGGTGTGGGGTGCAGGCGGCAACATGGCACGTTTGGGTTGGAGCAGCCGCGATGGTAGGGGTCGAATTGGTGAGATCATTTCGGCCATGAACACCCAAGTACAAGAACTGGTCGAGATGCTGCAGGTGGAGCAGCTGGAACACAACCTCTTTCGCGGCACCAGCGGCGACATCGGCAGCCCACGTGTCTTCGGCGGCCAGGTGCTGGGCCAGGCGCTGATGGCCGCGGCCCTCACGGTCGAGCCCGAGCGCAGCGTGCACTCGTTGCATGCCTACTTTCTGCGCCCCGGCGACAAGGCCGCCAAGATCGTCTACGACGTTGACCGCATCCGCGACGGCGGCAGCTTCACCACGCGGCGCGTGGTGGCCATCCAGCATGGCCAACCCATCTTCAACTTCGACGCCTCCTTTCATGTGAAAGAAGAAGGCCCGCAGCACCAGGCGACCATGCCGCAGGTGCCGCCGCCCGACGGGTTGATCAGCATGCACGAGCTGCGGCGCCAGAACATCGATCGTTTGCCAGAGCGCATGCGCGCGGTGCTGCACGCCGAGACGGCCATCGACATCCGCCAGTGCGAGCCCTTCGACCCGTTCGACCCGCCCACGCGCGGCCCGCTCAACAACTCGTGGTTCCGCGCGTCGGACAAGCTGCCCGACGATCCGGTGCTGCATCAGGCCATGCTGGCCTACTCGTCCGATTTCGGTTTGTTGCACGCAGCGCTCTTGCCGCACGGCTTGAGCTTCATGAATGGCAGCGTGCAAGGCGTGAGCCTGGATCACGCGATGTGGTTTCACGACGATTTCCGCATGGACGACTGGCTGCTCTACGCCACTGACTCGCCGGCGGCACACGGGGCCCGCGGCTTTTGCCGCGGCAGCATCTTCACGCAAGACGGGCGGCTGGTGGCCTCGGTGGCGCAAGAAGGTTTGATGCGCCCTCAGCCGGTCAAACCCAGGGCCTGAGCGCCTTGGCGTTTTACCGCCCGGACGCCATCAACGCAGCGCGGCGCTGCAGGCTCTCGGGCGGCCACAGTTCCGAGGCCTTGTAGTACTCGGGCACGGCCGGCGTACCAGGGGGCAGCAGCACCCAAGGCTGCTTGGACGCCGTGAAGATGTGAACGTCGGGTGGCAGCCGGTCGGGCTCATCGAGCGTGCCCACCCGCACGAAGCTCACCGCTTCACCGGCCCCGCCGTAGTGGCTCCAAACCGCCACATGGCAACTCGGGCAGCGGCAGATCGTCTGGCCGCGCCCACTGTCAGACGGCGTGAGCACACGTTCAATCTCGCCACTCAGCAAATGCACGCGGTTGGCTTCGATCATAGCGTTGAGCGCGAACGAAGCCCCGGTCTCGCGCTGGCACCAGCGGCAGTGGCAGCAGTTCACAAAGAGCGGCCGGCTGGTCAGGCGGTAGCGGATCTGGCGGCAGGTGCAACCGCCGTCGAACGAAACGGTTTCGAGTGAGCTCATCGGGTGCGTGCGCGTGGGTACAGGGCGACGGCATGTTCGACCCCCAGCCGAGGGCTCGTCAAGGCCTTCAGACCCAGCGCGGCCAGCAGTTCGGCTGCCGGCGCCATCGAGGCCTGCGCCAGCACGATGGCGCTGCCGCCAGGCGCGGCCCGCACGATGGCGTTGGCGACGGCCTGGAGGTAGTCGGCCTGCCGCCCGGCTTGAAAATGGCCCCAGGCCTGCGCCACCAGCAAGGTGTGAATCTCGATGGGCAGTCCCAGGCGCTCGGCTGAAGATTGCAGCAGCGCCGCCGTCGGTGCGAGCGTGCTCTGCAAGGCGGCCACCAGCAACACCTGCGGCCCGTTGCGCGCCGCTTGGTCGGCCATCGCGCGGTCGATGCGCGTGACCTGGAAGCTTGTGCCGGTCATGGCTTCAGCGAGGCCACCGAGCGTGGAGCAAGTGCAAACCACCACCGCGGCGCCGCCGGCTGCCGCTTCGGCCAGGGCCTTCTGCACACGCGCGACGAGCGGCGGAAATTCCACGCCCTGCTGCTGCGCATCGGCCAGCAGGTCTTCGCGCACGCTGTGCGCCACGCGCAGCCGGGGCGCCAGCTCGCGCATGAGGCCATCGAAGGTCGGCACATGAACCGGTGAGGTGTGGAGAAAGGCAATGTCGTCGATGGCGTGGGCTCCGCGCGCTACATGCGACCCCGTCAAAGTGAGCGCCCGTCGTAGTGCATGACCTTCACCGCCTCAAGATCGATGCCCTCGATGCAGCGCACGTTGATCGCGGCCATCGGGTTGCCGTTGGGGTCAGTGCCGTCGGCGTAGGGGTGGATGCCGCAGGTGGGGCAGAAGCGGTGGCGGATGTGGTGCTTGTTGAAGAGGTAGGTGCTGGCCGCGTCTTCCGGCGTCAGCAGCGTGAAGCTTTCGCGCGGCACGAACCACAGCAGAGAGCCCTTGCGCTGGCATATCGAACAGTTGCAAGCGATGGCCGTGCCGATCTCGCCAACCACCTCAAACGCCACCTTGCCGCAGTGGCAGCTGCCTTTGTGTTTCATGACGGTCTCCTTTTCGCTCAATGTAGCTAACCGGTGATGATGGGTTTCAGCGTGTCGATCTCGTCGACGATGAAGTCGAAAAACGCCGCCACGCGTGGGCTGTGGCGCAGCTCGGGGGTGGTGAGCACGCGCCAGATGCGGGTGAGCTCGGGAATGGGGCCGAGCACACGTTCGAGCTCGGGCTCGGCATCGCCCAGGGCCGTGGGCAGCGGCGCCAGGCCGATGCCGGCTTTCACCGAATGCACCAGGCCGAGCACGCTGCTGTTGCGCGCCACCGGCACCGTGTCGGGCGCCACGCCGCGCAACCATTGCGCGGCGCGGTGTTGTGCCATGCCGTCTTCCAGGCCCACCAGCGCGTGGCGGGCCAGGTCACTCAGCTCTTTCGGCCGGCCTTGCCGGTCGAGGTAGGTGCGGCTGCCGTAGACCGCCCACAGCGAGTCGCCAATCTTGCGGCCCACGAGCCCGGCATCGTCGGTGTCGCCCGAACGCAGCGCCACATCGGCCTGGCCCTTGGCGAGATCGAGGTACTGGTCGCTCATCACGAACTCCACCTGCAAGCCGGGGTGGCGTTCATGAAAGCGCTGCAGCAGCGGTGACTGGCTGATGCGCGTCACCAAGGGCTCGGGGCAGGTGACGCGAATGACACCTCCCGCTTCGCGCCTGGCGACAGCGAGTTGCTGCTCGAACGCCTGCACCGCGTGCTCCACCGCCTGGGCTTGCACCAGCATCTGCCGACCGAAGGCGGTCAGTTGGTAGCCGGTGGTTTCGCGCTTGACGAGCGGCTGGCCCACATGGCGTTCCAGCTCGGCAATGCGCCGCTGCACGGTCGACGCGTCGGTGCTCAGCGCGCGGCCGGCAGCCAGTGTGCTGCCGTGGCGTGCCAAGGCGACGAAGTACTTGAGGTCGTTCCAGTTGAACATGCGATAGGGCCCTGTTCGCGGGTGAGGGGCTATGCAGCATTGCAGCCCCATTCTGCAAGACTGCGCCTTACGCGGCGGCGGGTCAACGCATAGGCTGGTGTCTCCACCACCCGAGGTTCCCCATGATCCGAATCCCGCTCTTCACTTTGTTTGTTGCCGCACTCTTCGCTCACCCCGCCCAGGCCCAGGATCCCACCCAGACCGACGGCGGCAAATACAGCGTCGTGCTCGACAACGCCTGCGTGCGTGTACTGCGCTATCTGGACCAACCCGGCGAGCGAACGCACGAGCACCTTCACCCCGCCTTCGTGGTCGTGGCGCTGGCACCGTTCAAGCGCCGCATTACGCTCGGCGACGGGCGCGTCATGGCACGCGAGTTCAAGGCCGGCGACGCGATGTATTCGCCCGGCGAGACACACATCGGCGAGAACGTGGGCACCACACCGACGCAGGTGTTGATGATCGAACTCAAGCCCGGTGCCACTTGCCCGGCGGGCCGTTGACATGACCACGCAGAACAACGCCGCCGTGACGCCCGATGCCGCGGGCTTCAAGGGCGCGATGCGGGCGCAATGGGAACTGGCCGCCCCCGGTTGGAACGCTCACGCGGCACAGATTCGCGCGTGGCTGGGCCCCGCCACCGAGGCCATGCTCAACATGGCCGGCGTGACGCAGGGCATGCATGTTCTCGACGTGGCCGCCGGCGCCGGTGACCAGACGCTCGACATCGCCGAGCGCGTAGGCCCCACCGGCGAAGTGCTGGCGACCGACCTGTCACCGGCCATCCTCGCGCTCGCCGCAGACAACGCGCGCCGTGCCGGCCATGCCCAGGTGCGCACCCGCGTGGCCGATGCAGAAGACCTGGGGCTGCCGACGGCCACATTCGACGCTGCCATCTGCCGCCTGGGCTTGATGTTCTTGCCCGACCCGCTGCAAGGGCTGTGCGAAATGGCGCGCGTGTTGCGGCCCGGCGGGCGCCTGTGCACGATGGTGTTTTCGCGGCCCGAGGCCAACCCCTGCGTCACGCTGATGATGCGGGTGGCGCTGCAGCACGCGGGCGTGCCTCCGGCCGATCCGTTCAAGCCCGGCGGGCTGTTGAGCCTGGGCAAGCCGGGTCTGATTGACGAGTTGTTCCTCGCAGCCGGTTTGCACGACGTGATCACCACCACCATCACCGCCCCGTTCCGGTTGCCCAGGGTGGGGGACTATCTCGACTTCGTCCGCGCGTCGGCAAGCCCGATCCGGCAGATCCTCGGGCGGCTCGATGCCGCCCGTCAGCAAGCCGCCTGGGACGACATGGAAGAGCGCTTGCGCACGTTTGACACGCCACAGGGCTGGGCGGGACCGAACGAACTGCTGCTCACCTCGGCCCGCCGCTGAGACGGTGGCAGGTCACAGAGCCCAACTGATCGCTCCCAACACGGTGCGCCGCACGGGCAACTGGGCCAGCACGGAGCCGGTGGGCCCGCTGTTCACCCTGCAAGCCAGGTCCAGGCGAACACGATCGCCTTGCCAGCCCAGCGCCGCGGTGATCACGCGGCCACGATCGGCCGGGGTGTAGAGCATGTCGAGCGAAGGCTGCCAGCCTGCGTGGTCCCAGGCCACACGCACCAACACGTTGTTGCGCCGCAGGCTGGTGCCGCCGAAGGCCTGGGCTTGCCAGCCGAGGTTGCCGGCGATGCCGCGGCGCAAGCCCTCGGGCCCGCCGGGAACCCAGCTCTGCGCGAGCTGCCGGTTGCGTGCGTTCCAGGCGTCCCATTGCGCGTTCGACGCGGCAGTGCTGTCGTACCACCACTCGGCCATCAGGCT
>JACMKW010000425.1 GCA_014379885.1 Rhizobacter sp. | reverse complement strand
GAAGCGGCTTGCGAGGTCGTGGCACCAGGGGCAGAGCCGGCGGCCGCCGGCCGCGTGACCGGCGCCGGACTGAACATCGACGGGTTGCCGTTGTGCTTGTTCCAGGCGTCCCACAACAAGGCTAGCGACATCAGGAACACCACCCACAGCAGGGTGCGGCGCATATCGGTCATGGGAGAGTCTTTTCGCGGGAGGTGGAATGGCTGGAGAACGAGCTGCCGGGCTGAGCGGGCACGGGATCATGCCCGCCCTCGCACCAGGGGTGGCAACGCGCCAGACGGCGCAAGGTGAGGTAACTGCCGGCTGCAGCGCCGTGTTGCTCCAGGGCCTGCAGGGCATAGGCCGAACAGGTGGGCTCAAAGCGGCACGCACTGCCCAGCCAGGGGCTCAGAAAGAAGCGGTAGGCACGCACCAGCGCAATCAGCAGTTGCCGGGGCCAGGCGAGCACGGTGCGCAACATGAAGGTGGTCAAGCAGGCAGCACGCGGCGAGCGGCCTCGGCCAGCAACGAAGCGAGCTCCTCACCCGCCAAGGCCTGCAACGCGTCAGACGAAGCACTTTGAAAGCGTTGTTTGTCAAACGGTGAGCGCAAGCGCACCACCCACAAGCCATGTGCGAGCCCGGTCTGAGCGGCGGCCACACGGCGAATCTGGCGTTTGATCAGGTTGCGCGTCACCGAGCGGCGAGCGTGGCGCTTGGGCACCACGGAACCCAACCAACAGGCGTGGGGCCGAAAGTCATCCACAGCCATGCCCTGTTCGGGTGCCTGGCCTGTTGACAACTCGGTAGAAACCGCCTCGGCGCGCGGTTTTGCGGGCTGGCTAGGGCGGCTTTCCAGGAAGTGCACGGCGAAGTGAGCACTGCGTGCTCGGATGGGAGAACCCAGCACACGTTCGAAATCAACGGATCGCACGATGCGACCGATCACGGCGTGGCCGGGGATACCTGAGGTACGGCGGGCAGCTGGGCCGGCCGGCCTCAGACGGCCAGGCGCTTGCGGCCCTTGGCGCGGCGTGCGTTGATCACAGCACGGCCACCACGCGTCTTCATGCGCACGAGGAAACCGTGGGTGCGGGCGCGGCGGGTCTTGGAGGCTTGGTAGGTGCGTTTCATGATCGATCCTGCTGCAACGGAAGGCTGGCGTCCCCGCCGCTGTGCCGTCTGTGTATTGATTGATGAGTTCCCGAAGACGCTCCGGGAAACCCACTATTACACCAAAAACCCCCTGCAAAGTCAAAGGCTTGCACGGCAGCATGCGCCCGTGCGTGGGGATTGACCCATCTCTCGAAACTGTGGATAACCACCTCTTTCCGTTTGTTGGCGACGTAGAATCCCGCCGCTTCAAGAAGAGTTTTCCACAATATGAGCGCTGATCTCTGGCAACGCGGCTGCGAGCGACTGGCCGCAGAGTTGCCCGAACAACAATTCAACACCTGGATACGCCCCCTGCCTGCTGCCGACGTCACCGACGAAGGCAGCGACGGGGCGGTGGCGTCTCTGCGTGTGCCCAACCGATTCAAGCTCGACTGGATTCGCAACCAGTACGCCGGGCGCATCGAGGCCGTGCTGAGCGAGATCGCTGGCAAGCCCGTGCGCCTGGACCTCACGCTGGCGGCCCGCGAAGGCACAACCGCCCGCCTGCCCACGGCCCCGATTCGCGCCAACGGGCTTTTGCCGCTGACGCAAGCACTCAATGGCCATGTCAACGGAACACCAGGCACGTCGCCCACCTCAGCCCGACTGTCGGGCGACACCAACGCCGCCAGCCTGCCGCGTCACCGCCTGAACCCGGCTTTGACCTTCGACACCCTGGTGCCCGGCCGCGCCAACCAGATGGCGCGCACCGCCGCGCTGCACGTGGCCGGCGCTCCGGGCCAGATGTACAACCCCTTGTTCATCTATGGCGGTGTGGGCCTGGGCAAGACCCACCTGGTGCATGCCGTGGGCAATGCGTTGATGGCCGACCGGCCTGATGCCCGTGTGCTGTACCTGCACGCCGAGCAGTTCATCACCGACGTGGTCAAGAACTACCAGCGCAAGACCTTCGACGAGCTGAAAGCCAAGTACCACCAGCTCGACCTGCTGCTGATCGACGATGTGCAGTTTTTTGCCGGCAAGGAGCGCACGCAAGAAGAGTTTTTCAACGCCTTCGAAGCACTGCTCGCCAAGAAGGCTCACATCATCATGACCAGCGACACCTACCCCAAGGGGTTGGTGGACATTGACGAGCGCCTGACCTCGCGCTTTGACGCCGGCCTCACGGTGGCCATTGAGCCGCCCGAGCTGGAGATGCGTGTGGCCATCCTGATGCGCAAAGCCGATCAAGAGGGCACGCCGATGCCCGAAGACGTGGCCTTCTTCGTCGCCAAAAACGTGCGCGCCAATGTGCGCGAGCTCGAAGGCGCGCTGCGCAAGATCCTGGCGTATTCGCGCTTCTCGCAAAAAGACATCAACATCCAGCTCGCCCGCGAAGCGCTCAAAGACCTGCTGTCGATCCAGAACCGCCAGGTCGGTGTGGAAAACATCCAGAAGACCG
>JACMKW010000424.1 GCA_014379885.1 Rhizobacter sp. | reverse complement strand
GTGCGCGGTCGATCTCGGCGGCGAGGCGCGCGGCTTCGGCATCGGTGAGGGCGGCCACGCGCAGGCGCGCCTGGTCGAGGCTCACACCGCGCTCCACCAGCGCAGCGGACACATCGGCCCGCTCCAGCGCGGCCAGCACTTGCGCGCGGTGGTCGGCAGCTGTGCGCAGCCCTTCGGCAACCGCCACCTGCTCGGTGCTGATCAAGCCTCCCGCCTGAGCTGTTTGAACAAAACCCGCGAAGCTGATGCTGGTGGCCACTGCGACGGCGATGAAACGGCGGGGTCTTGTCATGTACAGCTCCAGACACGGAAAAGGAAAAAGAGAGGGCAAGGGCCAAGCATCCTAGCAAGCATGCCAAGCCTGCTAGGCTCCTTCGATGACCACGAGCCCGGCCCCGCAGGCCACCCCGAAAGCGGCCATGGACCCGGCCACCGTGGTGGTGGTTCTCACCCTGCTGCTCGGCATCCAACCCGTCACCACCGACCTGTACCTGCCGGCCCTGCCGATGCTGGCGCGCGACCTGCAAACCACCGTCTCGTCGGCGCAGCTCACCTTGTCGACGCTGATCATCTGCTTCGGCTTCGGCCAGCTCATCTGCGGGCCGCTGGCCGACCGCTTCGGGCGCCGCCCGGTGCTGCTGTTCGGTTTGTCGCTCTACACCGCAGCGAGCGTGCTGAGCGCAGCCTCGCCCACCATCGGCTGGCTCATCCTGTGGCGCGCCCTGCAAGGTGGCGCCATGGCCGCCGCAGTCACCTGCGGGCGCTCCATCGTGCGTGACCTGTATGCCCCGCACGACGGTGCCCGTGTGATGTCGCGCGCGCTCACCGGCCTCGGCTTCATCGCCATGGCCAGCCCGCTGGTGGGTGGCCTGATCGTGCAATGGCTGAGCTGGCACGCCGCGCTCACGGTGCTGGCGGTGTTCGGTGCCCTCACGCTCGGCGTGATCGCGTGGCGCTTTGAAGAAACCGTGCCGCAGCGCAACCCCAGCGCCACGCAGATCGTGCCCATGCTGAAGAACTGGGCCAGCGTGGCGCGCCACCCCACCTTCCAGGCCTGGGCGGCGTTGTCGGCGCTGACCTATGGTGGGTTGTTCGTCACGCTGGCGGGCTCGTCGTTTGTGTTCATCGACGTGCTGGGCACCTCGCGCGTGGCCTATGGCGCCTTTCTGTTTTCCAGCTCGATGGCCTATGTGACGGGCACCTTCCTGTGCCGGCGCCTCTTGCTGGCCCGTGGCCTGCGTGGCGCCGTGGCCGTGGGTGCGGGGCTCACGCTGGCCGGGGGCTTGAGCATGGGTGCGCTCGCCCTGCTGGGCTTTCACAACGCCTGGGCCATTGCCGTGCCGCAGTGGCTGTTTGCGATGGGGCATGGCATTCACCAGCCCTGCGGGCAGGCCGGCGCAGTAGGCCCTTTCCCTGAAAAAGCCGGTACGGCCGCCTCACTCTCCGGTTTTGGCATGACACTCAGCGCCTTTGCCGTGGGCCTGTGGCTGGGCCGCAGCTTCAACGGCACCGTGTACCCGCTGACCCTGAGCGTGTGTGCGTTCAGCATCGGCCTGGCCCTCTTGGCCTGGACGCTGGTTCAGCGTCACGGCGACCCGCACGGCACCTCCACTCCCAAACCCGCATGACTTCTTCATTCAATTACCTCTGCCTCGCCGGCCCCACCGCCTCAGGCAAGACGGCAGCGGCACTCGCCATCGCCGAGGCGCTGGCGACCACGCGACCAGTCGAGATCATCAGCGTCGATTCGGCCCTGGTGTACCGCGGTATGGACATCGGCACCGCCAAGCCCAGCGCCGCCGAGCGCGCGCTGGTGCCGCACCACCTGATCGACATCATCGAACCCAGTGAGGCCTACTCGGCCGCACGCTTCGTGACGGATGCAAAGGCCCTCATCGCCGAGATCAACGCGCGCGGCCATGTGCCGCTGCTGGTGGGCGGCACCATGCTGTACTTCAAGGCCTTGTTCGAAGGGCTCGACGCCATGCCTGCGGCAGACCGAGCGGTGCGTGCCGCGTTGTCGGAAAAACTTGAACGCGAAGGCCTGCCCGCGCTGTATCGCGAGCTGCAGCGCGTGGACCCCGTCACCGCCGCGCGCCTGAAGCCGGCTGACCACCAACGCATCCAGCGAGCATTGGAGGTGTACCGCGTGAGCGGGCAACCGCTGTCGTCGTTCCACAGCGAAAAGCCGCAGCAAGCCAACCCGCCGCTGATCTCGCTCGAACCGAGCGACCGCGCCTGGCTGCACCAGCGCATCGAGGCTCGCTTTCACCAGATGCTGGAGCAAGGCCTGGTCGAAGAAGTTGTCAAGCTCGAAGCGCGTGGCGACCTGGACGCCGACATGCCATCCATGCGCTGCGTGGGCTACCGCCAAACCTGGGAGGCCTTGGTGGCCGGAGACCAGAGCGAGCTGCCCGAGCGCGGCGTGGCCGCCACACGCCAGCTCGCCAAGCGCCAGCTCACCTGGCTGCGCGGCATGCCGCAGCGCCAGGTGGTGGCTTGTGACGCGCCCGATGCGCGGGCGTTGGTGACCGCCCTCGCGCTGCGGCTGGTGTCGGAGCTGAAGCTTGGCTGATCTGCTGGACGTGCGCGGCCTCGCCAAACGCTATGGCGGCGCCGCGGTGTTCAGCGGTGTCGACCTGCAGGTGGCAGCCGGTGAGTTCGTCGCCATCCTCGGTGAATCGGGCGTGGGCAAGTCGACGCTGCTCAACTGCATTGCCGGGCTCGACACGGTGGCCAGCGGCTCGGTGCACATCGCCGGCATACCCATCACCACGCTGGGCGAGGCCGAGCAAGCGCTGTTTCGCCGTGTGCACCTGGGCTTTGTGTTCCAGGCCTTTCACGTGCTGCCGCACCTGAGCGTGGCGCACAACGTGGGCCTGCCGCTGTTGTTGCAAGGCCGGCCCGACGACGCGCGTGTCGACAGCTTGCTGCATGCCGTAGGCCTGCAGGGCCTGGGCCCGCGCCTGCCTCAAACGTTGTCGGGCGGGCAGTTGCAGCGGGTGGCGCTGGCGCGTGCTTTGGTGCACCGGCCGCAGCTCATCCTCGCCGACGAACCCACCGGCAATCTCGACCCAGGCACGGCCGACAAGATGATGGACCTGCTGGCCGCACAGGTGCGCGAACAAGGGGCGGCCTGTGTGTTGGTGACCCACTCGCGCAGCGCCGCAGCGCATGCCGACCGCGTGCTCACGCTGACCGCTCAGGGGATGACCGGGCCGTGATCTCGCTGTTGCGCCACCTCTCGTGGCCCGAGGTTCGCCACCAGCCCTGGCGCCACCTCGCCGCCTTGCTGGCGGTCACGCTGGGTGTAGCGCTCGCGTTCTCGGTGCAGCTCATCAACCAGTCGGCGCTGAGCGAGTTCAGCGCCGCCGTGCGCTCGGTCAACGGCCAGCCCGATTTCGAGCTCCGAAGCCAGCGCGGCGGGTTCGACGAAGCCTGGTACGAGCGCGTGGCACGCCACCCGCAGGTCGGTTGGGCCAGCCCGGTGATTGAGATCGACACCTATGCCTTCGATGCCAAGGGCCAACGCATGGCGCTGCGTGTGCTGGGCATCGACGCATTCGTGGCCGCACCGCTCTCACCCGCCTTGATGCCCCGGCTCGCAGCGGGCGCTGACCGAACTGCCCTGCTCGACCCCGGCTCGGTGTTCCTCAACGCCCAGGCTCAGCAGCGGCTGGCTGCACGCAACACCGTGCGCTTGCAAACAACCGGTGGCACTGCCGAGTTGCGCGTGCAAGGCAGCGTGGCGGCCAGCGGCCCGCCGCTCGCGGTGATGGACATTGCTGGCGCCCAAGAAACATTCGGCTGGCTCGGCCGCGTGAGC
Source organism: Rhizobacter sp. (assembly GCA_014379885.1). The sequence continues at coordinate 214 of JACMKW010000424.1, read as the reverse complement.
CGCATCGACGTGCGCCTGCGCCCTGGCGCCGACCGCGCCACCGTGCTGCAGTCACTTGCGCTGCCCGAGGGCTTGCGTGCGGCCTCACCCGACGAAGCCGCGCAGCGTGTGTCGAACGTGTCGCGCGCCTACCGCGTGAACCTCACCGTGCTGGCGCTGGTGGCGCTGTTCACCGGTGCGTTCCTGGTGTTTTCCATCCTGTCGCTGTCGGTGG
>JACMKW010000423.1 GCA_014379885.1 Rhizobacter sp. | reverse complement strand
TTGCAACGCCGTATAGAAGAAGCAGAAGAAAATGATGGCTGCCGCGTACAGCAGCTCGTGCACCGGCTGCCCCGGGGCCAGCGTGTTCGCCAGGTCGCGCAGCCAGATCGTGTTGTCGCCCTGGCCGAACCACTGCGCGATGGTGGCGGGGAACAGGATGATCGACGACGCGAAGATGGGCGGAATGACGCCGGCCATGTTCAATTTGAGCGGCAGGAACGAGCTCTGCCCCTGGTACACCTTGTTGCCCACCTGGCGCTTCGCGTAGTTGACGAGGATCTTGCGCACTGCCCGCTCGACGAACACCACGAAAGCCGTCACACCGATGACCAATGCCGCGATGCCCAGCACCAGCGGAATCGAATACGCACCCGTGCGTGCCTGCTCCAGCGTCAGCCCGATGGCACTGGGCAGACCTGCGGCGATACCCGCGAAGATCAGCAGCGAGATGCCGTTGCCCAGGCCGCGCTCGGTGATCTGCTCACCCAGCCACATCAGGAACATCGTGCCCGACACCAGCGTGACCATCGACACCACTCGGAACATCAGACCCGGGTCAAGCACCAGCCCGGCTTGCGACTCGAGTGCCACCGAGATTCCCAGCGCTTGAAACAGTGCCAGGCCCAGCGTGGCGTAGCGCGTGTACTGCGTGATCTTGCGGCGGCCGGCTTCGCCTTCCTTCTTCAGGGCTTCGAGCGAGGGCACCACCACCGTGCACAGCTGCATGATGATGGACGCCGAGATGTACGGCATGATGCCCAGCGCGAAGATCGAGAAGCGCGACAGCGCGCCACCCGAGAACACGTTGAAGAGTGCGAGGATGCCACCCTGCTGCTGCTGGAACAATTCGTTCAGCACGGTCGCGTTGATGCCCGGCACCGGGATATGCGTCCCGATCCGGAAAACGACGAGTGCGCCCAGCAGGAACCAGAGGCGCTTCTTCAGATCGCCGTACTTGTTTCCGCTTTTCAGCGCCGGATTGGCAGTAGCCACGTAGTCCTTTTCGAATCCCTGAATGGTTGCGTGGCTCTAGGCCACGCTGCCGCCGGCGGCTTCGATGGCCGCCTTGGCACCCTTGGTTGCCTGCACGCCCGTCAGCTTGACTGCGCGTTCGATCGTGCCGGTCTTGATGACCTTGACCGTCTTGATGGAGCCGGCGACGAGGCCCGAGGCCTTCAGCACCAGCAGGTCCACTTCGTCCAGGCCGAGCTTCTGCAGATCGGTCAGGCGAATTTCAGCCCAGTCGTTCTTGGCCAGCGAGACGAAGCCACGCTTGGGCAGGCGACGCTGCAGCGGCATCTGGCCGCCTTCGAAGCCGACCTTGTGGAAGCCGCCCGAACGCGACGATTGACCCTTGTGGCCGCGGCCCGCGGTCTTGCCGAGGCCCGAACCGATGCCGCGTCCGACGCGACGGCGATTCTTGGTGCTGCCGGCAGCCGGCTTCATTGTATTGAGGCGCATGGTGTTGCTCCGTTACTGCTCGGTAACCTTAAGCAGGTAACCGACCTTGTTGAACATGCCGCGCGTGCACGGCGTGTCGATGACTTCGACCGAGTGGTTGGTCCACTTGAGACCAAGACCACGCACCGTTGCAACGTGGTCCTTGCGCGTACGACAGACGCCCTTGGCGAGCG
>JACMKW010000422.1 GCA_014379885.1 Rhizobacter sp. | reverse complement strand
CTGAAGGTGGCGCTCTTGAGCGGCGGCAGCGGCTCGGGCGATTCGTCGCACGTGGTCAAGGGCGGCGGCACCGACCTCACCCGCGCCGGTGGCCAGGTGAAGAAGGGCGACATCACCACCACCAAGAGCACCATCAACCTCGCCGCCATGCGCGCCGAGCAGCGCGCCGCCGAAGCCGGCAAGCTGGAGCAGATCAAGAAACAGATGGAAGAAACGCTGGCCAACAGCCCGAAGTTCGGCGCCATCAAGAGCCAGATCAAGCTCGACATGACGCCCGACGGCTTGCGCATACAGATCGTCGATGAACAAAGCCGGCCGATGTTCGACAGCGGCAGCGCCATCGTCAAACCCTACATGCGCGAGCTGCTGCAAGAGATCGGTGCGGTGCTGGCCGAAGTGCCCAACCGGCTCACGCTGGAGGGGCACACCGATGCACAGCCCTTTGCCGGCGACCGAGGCGGCCTGGGCTACGGCAACTGGGAGCTCTCGGCCGACCGTGCCAATGCGTCGCGGCGCGAGTTGGTCAGCGGTGGCCTGCCGCCTGAACGCGTCTTGCGTGTGCAAGGCCTGGCCTCCAGCGTTCCATTCGAGCGTGAAGACCCGCTCAAGCCAAGCAACCGGCGCATCAGCATCATCGTGATGAACCGCGACGCCGAAGACCGTTTCTTCCAGAAAACGCCGGACGAGGGCGTGGCACCGACTGATCCTGCCGCAAGCAGCGCAACGGTGACGCAAGCGCCAACTGTGCCCTCAATATCCAACCCGAACGCCCGATAACAGCCGAAGTAGCAATCAAGCGAGGCCTGCCATGACCACCCCTGACATGAAGTTTCTGATCGTCGACGATTTCTCCACCATGCGGCGCATCGTGCGCGGCCTGCTCAAGGAGCTGGGATACAACAACGCCGAAGAAGCCGAAGACGGCGTGGCGGCCTTGAACCTTTTGAAGAACGGCAAGTTCGACTTTGTCGTGAGCGACATCAACATGCCCAACATGAACGGCTTTGAGCTGCTGGCCGCCATCAAGGCCGAAGCCAGCCTGAAGCACATTCCCGTGCTCATGGTCACGGCCGAAGCGCGCAAGGAAGACATCGTGCGCGCGGCACAAGACGGCGCAGCAGGCTACATCGTCAAACCTTTCACCAAGGCCACCTTGGAAGAGAAGGTTCAGAAAATCATGCAGAAGCTGGCCACCGCGGCCTGAGGGAGACACCATGAAAATGGACGCCATGGCCGTGCTGGTCAACCCAGCCCAGGCCCAAGCCGCCGCCTCGCCCGAGGTGTTTCACCAGCTGGGCCTCATCACACGCCAGTTGCACGACACGCTGCACCAGCTGGGCGTGATGCCCAAGTTGCAAAGCGCCGCCAACGGCTTGCCCGACGCACGCAGCCGCCTGAACTACATCGCCGAGAAAACAGGCGCTGCGGCCAACAAGGTGCTGAACTCGGTCGACCAGGCCAAGGTGGAACACAACACCATCGCCGCCGAGACGCGCCGCATCGCGGCCGCCATCGTGGCCGACCCGGTGAAGGCCGTGGCCTCGGGCTCGGTGATGAATTTCGTGAGCGACGTGGAAGCCGCCACTGCGCGCATCGACCAGCACTTGACCGACATCATGATGGCGCAAGACTTTCACGACCTGACCGGCCAAGTGGTGGCCAAGGTGGTGTCGCTCGCATCCGACCTGGAAGACAGCCTGGTGAAACTCCTGATTCAAGCCGCGCCGCCCGAGCAGGCGCAGAAGTTCGAGTCTTCAGTGCTCAACGGCCCGGTGGTCGACCCCCATGGCCGCACCGACGTGGTGGCGAACCAGGGCGAGGTAGACGACCTGTTGGCAAGCCTCGGGTTCTGAGCCTCACTCGCTTCCAAAACGGCGGCCCTCGGGCCGCCGTTTTTGTTTCAGGCGCGCGGCCAGCGCGGCTTGGGAAAGCGTGTTTAGTAAGGGCAACGATCTGAATCGTCTGCCGGTCAATTGACAAGCATCAATGTTTGGCACGCCGCGATCTCTAGTATTCGTTGGCGCATGAAGGAACCCGCTTGCAGCGGAACCCTCCTCACGCAGATGCGCGCCTCACACGGAGACGAGAATGGCTTCATACCCAGCGCTGCACTTGCCAAAACTTGAAATGCTGACCTATGGGGTTCTGACGAGACTGGTTTCCAGATGCCTCACGACAAAACCCGCAACATGCCATGCCAAGGACGACACCACCTTGGTGATCGGCGAAGCAGACCACTACGCCCGCCCGATCAAGGCGGGCTCGTTCATGGTCGTGGCCGAACCGGAGGCGCCGGCGCCACAGGATGCTTCCACGGGCATCGCGCTTGAGCACTGGGATCTTCTGTTTCGCGCAGTCACCGAGCGGCTGAGCCTGACCGCTAACACTCTGGACACAACGCTCGCACCCGACCCGGGCCGGCGCGGAGGCCCGGAGCAAACGAGAGCCAGCATCCAGGAGTGCCTGGTGGCCCTCGACCAGTTGCGCACAACCGTTCGCGTTGATCTCGACCAGCAGCAGCGGCTCGGGCTCCAAATCTTTCAGCAGGCTCACGTGCCGCGCCGCCAATTCGTCGGCAGCCATGGCAAGCCCCTTGGCGAGGCCTTGCCATGACCAAGCGCCTCCCCACCTCGTGGATGCTGGCCACTGGCGTGGCGCTGGTACAGGTATGGGCGCCATCAGCACATGCCCAATCGCGTGGCGAATTACTCTACGCAACGCATTGCACGGCTTGCCACACTTCGCAGATCCACTGGCGTGACAACAAGCTGGCCACCGACTGGAACAGCCTCGCGGCGGAAGTTCGCCGCTGGCAGACCCGCGCCACGCTGGGTTGGAACGAAGACGACGTCCTGCAGGTGACACACCACCTGAACGAACACTTCTATCGCTTCCCGCGCCCCGTCGCCCGGTTGGGACCGAGGCTCATGCCGGCCGTTCCTGCGCCTGGTTAGGTGGCTTGGTCGGGCCGGCTACTCCGAGCCCACCAGACCGTTGCGGATGGCGTAGACCGTCATCTCGGAGTTGTTCGACAAACCGAGTTTCTCAAGCACGCGCGCGCGATAGACGCTCACCGTCTTCGGGCTGAGCGTGAGCTCTTCGGCGATGTCGGACAGCCGCTTGCCCGAGGCAATCATCACCAGCGTCTGCAACTCCCGGTCGGACAGTTTCTCGTGGGCCGCCTCTGTGCCAGGCGTCGTCAAACTCTCCACCAGCATCTGCGCGATCTCGGGCGTGACGTACTTGCGCCCCTGCCCTACCGTGCGCACCGCCTGCACGATCAGCTGCGGGTCGCCGCCTTTGTTGACGTAACCATAGGCACCCGCCCGCAAGGCGCGGATGGCGTATTGGTCTTCGGGGTACATCGACACCACCAGCACCCGCATCGTGGTGCCTTCGTCTTTCAGTACATGCAGCACATCGAGGCCGCTGCGCCCAGGCAGGTTGATGTCGAGCACCAGCACGTCGGCCGGCTCTGCGGTGCGCATCAGCGTGCGCAGTTCGCCGTAATCGCCGGCTTCGCCGATGACCTGGATGTCGGGCGCGTCGGACAAGGTGTCGCGGATGCCGCGCCGGATCAGCGCGTGGTCGTCGCAGAGCAAGACTTTGATCATGGCGTCACTGCGAGGAGAGGGGAAGCCATCATAGAGCGCCCCAGACCGTTGGATCGTAGGGGCCAGGGGTGTTGTCGAGGTTGTCGCCGGGTTCGGTCAGTTCGAGGTCGATGCCGTCTTCACCGCCCAGCGGCACCGACAGGATCAGCGTGGTGCCGGCCGGGCTGCTGCTCAAGTCAACCCAGCCACCCACGGTGCCGGCCCGTTCATGCAGGCCACGAATGCCAAAAGAGCGTGCCTTGGCCAGGTCTTCCGGGTTCAGGCCGCGGCCGTTGTCGCTGATCTCCAGCGACAGCACACCACCGGCCAGCGACAAGTCGATGTGCACCTGGGTGGCATTGGCATGTTTGGACACATTGGTCAGCGCTTCCTGGGCGGCCCGGTAAGCCACCAGGGGCACACCGGCGGGCAGCGAGAGGTTTTCGTGGCGCGAGCGAAAGGTGCAGGTGATGCCGGTGCGCTTCTCGAACCGGCTGGTCATCCATTGCAAGGCCGCGATCAGCCCCTGCTCCAGGATGGCGGGGCGCAGGTTGTGCATCACCCGCTGGCTGGCCTCGATGGCGTGGCTCACGGTTTCGAGTGCCGAATTGACCCGCGCCAGCACTTCGGGTGAATCAGAGTGGCGGGCGATCCAGGCCAGGTCGAACTTGAGCGCGGTGAGCGAGCCGCCCACG
>JACMKW010000421.1 GCA_014379885.1 Rhizobacter sp. | reverse complement strand
GGCTGCTTCGATGTCCTTGGTCGGCACCGTGCCTTCGAGCGATTCGAGGCGCTTCACGCGCTGCTCCGCGGTGATCCGGTTGGCCCGCAGCTCGGAGGCCTCCGACCGCTGGTTGGCTTCAGCGAAAGGCTCTGATTGGTATCGCAGGTAGGCCAGTACTTGGCCTTTGCGCACCGCCTCGCCGGCCACAGGCAAGCCCTTCGGCCCAGGTTCGATTCGACCCCCATACACGGCCTGCACCCGGCCGCCAGCGTTGGGATCGACGACCACCTGACCGGGCAGCTGCACGCTGGCAGCGGCGGCCGTCACGGGCGCGAGCTGCGTGCGTATGCCCATGCGGCGCTGTGCGAGCTTCGGCGCATTGACGCTGCCATCGGGCAAGCGCATCAACCCCGATGCGCGAGACGTTCCGCTGGGCCCATCGAGGTGTTCGCCATTGGGGCCATGCGCGCCGGGCGCGGCTTGGGTCAAACCGGTGAAGAAACCGCTGACCAACACCAGCGCCGCAGCGGTTCTCGCGTAAGACAAGCGACTCATGGCGACACCTCCAGCTGGGCCTGCCGGCTGCGGCGCCGTTGCCAAAAAAAGGCACCGACGCCAAGCAACGCCAAGGTGCCGGCGATCCACGCGGAGCGTGCCCAACCGCCCAGACCCTGAGCGTGTCCGTGGTCGCCGTCGTCTGCTGCTGTGCTGACGTTGAGGGTGCCTTCCAGCAAATCGCTCTCCTTGCCGGCGATCAAGGTGATGAGCAGCGGGTGGGCGCCCGGCTGGCCCAAGGCTTTGAGCAGCGCGGGGTCGTCGACCGCATAGTCACCGTGGTCGGCGTGAAATTTGGCGATCGCCTTGAGCCCGCCGGACTCCAGTTCCACCTTCGCGTCGAGTACGGGCTCATTGGTCTGATACCGATCGATCAGGATCGACAGCTCGCCACCACTCAGCGTGGCCACCAGTTCGAAATCTTCCGACTTGGCCTCCATCTTCGGCGCGGCATCGGTGCCGCCGGTTGCGGCAGCCGGCCCGTCGAGGTGTTCGCCATTCGGTCCATGTGCACCCGGCCCAGAGAGGGCAGGCGTGGCCATGGCCATGAGGCACAGCAACTTGATGAGCGTGCGCGTCGCACGTGCAATGAGATTCATGGTGTGACCCCGAGAGATTGTTGAAGCCGAGCGCGCGCGAGCCCGAGCGCGGCGCGTTGCCGGGCCAGGGCGCCCACGGCTTGTGAGTTGACTTCCAGCGCACGCAGCAAGTCGGGCAACGCCGTCTCGCCGGCACGGAACGATTTGTCGAGCAGCTGCGCGCGTTCTTGCAAAAGTTCGGATCGCGCCTGGGCGCCGGCAAGCTGCTGCTCTGCCGACACGACGGCTTGACGAGCCGTGCGCAATTCGAGGGCAAGACGCTCCGCCAGACGCTCCGAGTGAATGCGTGCGGTTTCCACAGCGGCCAGCGCCACGGCCTCCTGCGGGCTGCGTTCTGCATCGGCACCGAACGGCACGCGCAGGGCAATGCCCACACTGTCCTGGCGCGCCTGCTGGTCGCCTGGGCGTTCCTGCTTCCAGCTCACGGCCACCTCGGGTGAATCACGTCTGGATCGGCGGTGGCTGTCGAGGCTGGCTTGTGCCCGCTCGACTTCCCGCCGGGCCAGCGCCAGTTCGGGGTGGTCGGGGGCGGTGACAACTGTCGCGGGCTCGCTCGGGTCGCCCACCACAGCCAGGCCCGTCAACGCTTCCCATTGCGCTGCGGCGCTGGCCGCGCGTTGCTGCAGATCATTCATGGCGGTCTCCGCGTTCAGCGCTTCGGCGCGGGCGACCAGCGCATCGGCTCGCGCCAGATCCCCCGCGCGCACGCGACGGTCAACGTCCGCGCTGAGCGACTGAAGGAGACTCAGTTGTTCTCGCGCGGCGGCAAGCTCGGCACCGAGCGCCGTCAACGCCCAAGCGGCCTCGCGCACCTCACCCGAGATGCGCCAGCGAGCGGTGCGTTGCGCTGCCTGCGCCACACCAAGGTCGGCCGTGGCAGCCGTTTGCAGCGCCGAACGCTGGCCGGGCAGCCAGAGCGGCACGGAGATGCCGACTTCGGTTTCGCTGGCGCCAAAGCGGCCGTTGCGTCGTGCGGCCTCCGCGCTGGGCGCCTTGGGCGTCCACGACGACGCTGCGTTCTGCCTCGCCACCGCGATCTGCTCCTGGCCCCGCGCCTCTTGCGAAGCGACAGCGCGCTGCCACGCCGCCTCCACGGCCTGCGCCAAGGAAGGGGCCGGCACTGCAACGGCAGGCGGTGGGCTGATTTGTGCCATGACGGAGGCACAGGCCGTTGCGCCGGCAAGAAGCCAAGGCGCAGCCCAACGATGAGTTTTCAAGTTCGAGTTCGCTGCACATGCAGCTGCGGGCAGCTGCGACCACAAAGTTCCGGCGCGCTACTGCGTGCGCCGGGCCGATCAGGTGATCAGCAAGACAACCTGGGAGGTCGTCGTGGTTCTTCGAGGAACGGAGGCGCGAGTGGTTGGTTCTGGTAGACGCCAATGTCGACCGATTCGGCCACCACGGCCACCCAATCGATGCTCAGCGGCAAGACCGCCATGGGGTTCAGGTGGGCATCGGTGTGAACGACGTGCTGGATGGATTCTTCCGAATCGTCCTGGTGCATGCCGGTGGGCTTGGTGTCTTGATCAGAGTGCTGGTCAGCGTCGTGATGGTGAGCCTCGCCGAACCAGTGCGCCAGCGCGTGGCGCTCATCCGCGCCGCCGTCCGAGGTCAGCGTGGTCGACGCCCAACCGGCGGCCTGCCAGGGGAGGAGGATCAACACGAGGAAAAAAGCGATCCAGCGACGCATAGCGGGCATTCTAGTGGCGCTCCAGCACATCAAACGCATAGGGCGATTCAAGAGGCCCACCACGTGCGCTCGTGCGCTTGAGGCGGTCATCACCTTGAGTCATCACCATCAACTCGTTCGGGCCAGCACTTGGGGATGCGAGGTGGAGCCGGCAGCACCGGCCAACCACCACCTCGGTCGTGCAATCACCAGCAGCCCCATCATCAGAACCAAGGGCAGCGTCAACCAGCCAAAGCTGCGGTTGGCAAGCGTGCCGAAGAGCCAACCCCCTGCGGCGGAGCCGAGCGTCTGGCCCAAGCTGGATGCAGCCGCCAAGCCGCCCATCACGACACCCAGCTTCTGTGGCGAAGCTCCGGCGGCCAGGTAGGCAATGACCGGCAGAACGAGCCCCGTGCCGGCCGAAGTCAGGCTGACGCCGAGGTACATCCAGCCTTCGGAGGGATCCGCCGCCAACACGGCCAAGCCCATGACCGCGAGAAGCAAACCGGCGCCTATCAGGGTCCGCGCAGCAACTTTTTCCAGCAACGACGTGACGAAGAGCAGTGCATTGACCGCCAGCATGACGAGGCTGCACTCGGCCAGCATGATGGCCGCCTCGCGGGATGACTGCCCGGCTTGCTGCGACCCTTTCAGCACGATCCCCAGTTCAAAGCCAGCCAGCACGAACATCACCACCATGCTCAACCACAACAGCGCGGCATGACGGCCGGGCGCGGAACTTACCGCCTTGCCGGAATGCACCGCGCGAGCGTCAGGAGACGCAGGCAAGGTGACGGCCAGCCCGAGCATCATCAGCCCGCCCAGCAACGCAGACAGAATCAACACGAACTGCGCTGTCACCACCGGCGAGACAACTCCGTCGGCAAGCCACGGCCCGAGCCCACTGGCCAGCGCACTGAGGGCGGGCCCGAACAGAAATCCAAGCAAGGACATGGCGCCCAGCCACGCAAAGCGCCGCGCCCGCCGCAACTCGGGTGTGTGTTCCGCCACCAGAGCTGCGACCACAGGAACGACCGCCGCGACAAAAAAACCGGTCGCACCACGCAGCGCGTAGATGCCCCACAAGCCGGCCAGGGCCGGAACCAGCAATAGCAACAGACTCGCGACGTAGCCCACGAGACCAATGATCAAGATTCGACCGCGCCCGACACGATCCGACGCGAGGCCCCAGAGTGGCGCACCCAGCAGCACACCGGCCGCATACACGCCGCTCAAAAAGCCCACGTGACGGCCGACCTCGCGGGCGGTGATGCCGGGCATCAGCGAAGCCAGCCACCCCGGCAGCACCGGCAAGAGCGCCCCGTAGCCGGCAGAGACAACGACCACCGCCGCCGCCAGCCAGGCCAGTTGCACAGGGCGCAGTGCCGTCATGGGCTCACGCTGATGCCATTCGGCCCTTTGCCCACCGGCACCGTGGAGACGACCCTGCGTGCGGCAATGTCGATCACCGACACGGTGTTCGCAAACGTGTTGGTCACGAAGGCATGGCGCCCATCACGATCGATCACCACGCCGTGCGCTCCCGCCCCGGTCTTGATCGTTGCGGCCACCTTCATGGCTGCGAGGTCGATGACGCTCACCGTCGAGCCAGGCTTCTTCAACGTGCCTTGGTTCGCGACAAGTACGAACGCACTATCCGGTGTGGCATACAACTGAATCGGCACCGTCCCGACAGCCAGCTTGCGAATCACCTTGCGGCTCGCGGGATCGATCACCGCAACCTGGTTCTCTTGCGACAGCGACACGAAGCCAAACCGGCCATCGCGCGTGAAGCCCACCTGCGCCGGGCCCTTGCCCACGGCGATCTCGGCGACTTGCTTGCGACTGGCCGTGTCGATCACCGACACCGTGCCCGCCTTGAGGTTAGCGACCCACGCCTCCTTGCCGTCCGGGCTGATCCGAAGGCCGTGGGGCGACACCCCCACCGAGATCACGTCGCTGACCCGCCGGGTCGCGGTGTCCAGCACGCTGACCGTGTTGTCTGTGCCGTTGGTGACGTAGGCGGTGCTTCCATCACCTGACACCACCACGTGCGCGGGATGTTTGCCGACCGGCACCTTGGCGACCACCTTATTGCTCGCAGTGTCGATGGCCCACACCGCCCCGGCCCCGCCCATCGCTGCGTGCTCACCTTGGGGCATTTTCCCCGCCGGCATTTTTTCGGCTGCCATGCCAGGCTCGCCGTTGTTGGTGACCCAGAGCCACTTGCCATCGGGCGATACCTGGACGTTGTGCGGGCCCTGCCCTACGGGGATTCGACCGATCTTCTTGAAGCTGGCGGCGTCGAGAACGGTGACGGTGTTCGCCCCTTCGTCGGCGACATAGGCCTTCCCGGCCCCTGCACATGCCGGCCCCGCTGCCGCCAGCATGACGATCTGGGTGACGGCAAGCAACGCTTTGATTCGGTTCGAATGCATGAGAAGAACTCCTGAAAGAGTCACAGAACCACGGGCTGGTTCGGCAACTCGTTGCTGTTGTGACCTCTGGCGGGAAAGTGCTGCACCAGGCGCTGCGTCACCGCTTGCACGCCACTCACCACACCGACCTCGAAGTTGGATTGGCCGAAGGCCGTTTCCATCTGGCGGCACACGCTGCTCCATTCGTTCGTGTCCACCTTGGCATCGATCCCGCGGTCGGCCACGATCTCCACCGCCCGATCTGCCATCAGCAGGTAGATCAGCACGCCGGTGTTGTGCTGCGTGTCCCACACGCGCAGTTGCGAGAACAGATCGATCGCGCGCTCCCGGGCCGTTTGCCCTTTGAACAGTGGTGAACCATCTAGCGCCGCTTCGACAGCAAAACGTATTTCGCCGACATGCGTGCGCTCGCTGGCCTCGATCGCCTTGTCGATCGCAGCCAACGCGCTGCGGGGGAAGGCGCGGCTGACTTGTGCGTCCGTCGCCAAGATGTGCTTCACGATGCGTTTGATGTTCATGGCTACCACCTCCCCGATGCACCACCACCACCGAAGCCACCACCGCCGCCCCCAAACCCACCACCACCGCGTCCACCGCCCCCGAAGCGCCCCCCCATGCCGCGCCCGAGCATGCCGCC
>JACMKW010000047.1 GCA_014379885.1 Rhizobacter sp. | reverse complement strand
TCTGCCACTGCGCCGCCTTGAAGCGCTTGTCTTCCAGGGCTGGTTGTTCGCTAGGGGGGCATTGCCCGTGCGAAGAACGCAGGTAAATGAGCCACTGCAGGTATTTGTGCAGTGCACTCTCGGCCAGTTCGAGCTGTTTGCCCGGAGATGCGGCGAGATGGCTCTGCCAATCGCTGAAAGCCGCCGTGAGCACAGATGGAGAGACGCCATGGGACATGCGCCCCAGCCACGTCGTCAACCTCAAATCGAGGTTGTCAGGCAAGGGGGTCGAGTCGCGGCGAGAGTTGCTGTGCATGGGTGAGCGGTCGTGCTTGTACTTGTGGAAGGAGGAGCCAGCGCCTATGTTCTCTTCTCTGGCGCACGGACCCGTTGAGCGGCATCAACCCAACTTGATCTCCCGCAATGACACGCAGTGCAAAGGTTCGTAACCTGATCTGGCACACCCAGGACACACCGCTTGCGCGGATGGAGACACAGCATGACGAGCCGAAGCAACGAGCTGCCCCCCGCGGCAGCCGCACCGGACATCATTCTTCTGGCCCTGTTTCAGAGTCGCCTGCGAGAGCGTTCGCTGTACCTGGGTGAGTTAATCCAATCGCAACGCCGGCGCCTGCGCCGCCTCGAGCCACTGGACGACAGCGCTCCCGACGACAGTGACGACACCCTGGCCCATATCCGCCTCGCCGAGCAGGCGCTTGCGGCAGTGCAGCAAGCGCAAGACCGCATCGGCCACGGGCGTTATGGACTGTGCGACGACTGCCAGAAGCCCATCGACTGGGACGCCCTGCTCGAATCCCCCGAGCAGACCGTGTGCCGCGCCTGCGGCCCATTCGGTGCGCTCGCAGGGAGCCGCCTCAAATCTTGATCTGGCTCACGCCCGCTGGGCTGTGGGGTGCGCAGACTGTGCCCGTCAACACGGAGCCCAGTCATGACCTACCGCAGCATCCTCGTCCACCTGGATGAATCGCCCCGTTGCCAGGCGCGTATCTCGCTGGCAGCCTCATTGGCACGCGCCCAGGGCAGCCATTTGTTGGGCCTCGCCCCCACGGGCCTGGTGAACCTGCCGCCCGCTTTGCGGCCGACGCTGGTGGGTGGCGCCGACCTGGCGGCCGCCGCACGCTTGCAGATGAAACAACGCGCCGCCGATCTGGTGAGCGGCTTCAACCACCAAGTGGCGACATTGGGCTTGGTGTCCCATGAAGGCCGGGTGCATGACGACGACAGCCTGAGCGCCGTGTTGCAGCACGCCCACGCCAGCGACCTGGTTGTGCTGGGCCAGAACGACCCCAAGCATTTCACCCCGCTGGTGTCATGGGACTTCCCGCAGCAGGTGTTTTTGCACGCTGGCCGCCCGGTGCTGGTGCTGCCCTATGCAGGCGACTTCAAGACCGTGGGCCAGCAGGTGCTCGTGGCCTGGGTCGACAGCCGCGAGTCTGCGCGTGCCCTGGCCGATGCATTGCCTTTGCTGCAACAGGCGCGGCAGGTGGATGTGCTGAGCCTCACTCACCGCGGCGAGACGGCCACGGCCACCAGCGACTCGCTCGCCGGCGTGGGCCAGTGGCTTGCGCGGCATGGTGTGAAAGTGCGGCTGCACAGCGAGCTCACCGAGCTCGATGTGGGCAACGCACTGCTGTCGCGTGCCAGCGATCTGGGCAGCGACCTGCTCGTGATGGGCGGCTACGGCCACGCCCGCGTGACCGAGATGGTGATGGGCGGCGCCACACGTTCGGTGCTGTCGCAGATGACGGTGCCGGTGTTGATTTCGCACTGACCGGACTCAAACAGCCGCATGAAAATCACCTTCCTCGGCGCCGCCGACGCCGTCACCGGCTCACGCCACCTGGTAGAGATCGGCAACCAGAAAATCTTGCTCGACTGCGGCCTGTTCCAGGGCTTCAAGACCCTGCGGCAGCGCAACTGGGCGCCCTTCCCGGGTGGCGGCAGCGTTGCTTCTGCCCTCGTTCGCCGTGGGCCGCGCTCAGGCGCTGCTGCTGTGCTTGCAGCGCCTGCGCCGCAGTGGCGAGATCCCGCACGAACTGCCGATGTTTCTTGACAGCCCCATGGCCGCCGCCGCCACCGAGCTGTACCGCAAGCACCGCAAGCTGCTGCGTGTGCCCACGCGTGAAGTGACCACGCTGTGCGACGGCGTCACCATCATCACCACGCCGCAGCAATCGGAAAAGCTCACGCGCTCAAGCTACCCCAGCGTCATCATTTCGGCCAGCGGCATGGCCACCGGCGGGCGCGTGCTGCACCACCTCAAGCACCTGGCACCCAACCCGCGCAACCACATCGTGTTCCCTGGCTTCCAGGTGGGTGGCACACGCGGCGCCAAGATGATTGCAGGCGACACCGAGGTGAAGATCTTCGGTGCGTACGTGGCCGTCAAGGCCGAGGTGAGCCACCTCGAAGGCATGTCGGGCCACGCCGATGCCAACGGCATCATGAAATGGCTGCACGTTTCCAGAAGATGCCGCGCCAGGCCTTTGTGGTGCACGGCGAGCCGGCGGCCAGCGATGCGCTGCGCACACGCATCACCGACGAGCTGGGCTGGAACGTGAGCGTGCCTGAGCACCTGGCCACCATCACGGCCTGACAGCGTGGAAGCTTTTGGCCCCGACACGCTCGGTCTGCTGGTCGCGCTGGGTGGCGGCCTGCTGATCGGCCTTGAGCGCGAACGCCGCAAGGGCAGCGGTGACGACCGGCGCGCAGCCGGCATTCGCAGCTTCACCGTCACCGCGCTGATCGGCGCACTGGCCCAAAGCCTGGGTGGTGGGCCGACTGGTGGGTTGAGTGGTGGCTTGGGCGGGGGCCTGCTGGTGGTGCTGGGCGGCACGCTCATCGTGGCCCTGGTGGCGGTGGCGTATTTCAAGAGCCGCTCGCGCGACCCGGGCATCACCACCGAGCTGGCCTTGTTCGCCACCTACCTGGTGGGCGTGCAGTCGATCATCTCGCCGGCCACGGCGGCAGCTTGTGCAGCGGGCCTGGCCGCCTTGCTGGCCGCGCGTGGCCGCCTGCACCGCTTTGCCACCCACTTGATGAGCGAGCGCGAGTTGCACGACGGCCTGCTGCTCGCTTCGCTGGCCCTGGTGGTGTTGCCGTTGATTCCCAGCGTGCCGCTGACCTGGCTCGGCGGCATCAACCCACGCCCGCTGGCGGCGATGGTGCTGCTGATTTTGGTGCTGCAAGCCATGGGCCATGTGGCGCTGCGTTTGCTGGGGCCCCGCGGCGGTGTGGCGGCTGCGGGCTTTTTCGGCGGCTTCGTGTCGAGCACCGCCACCATCGCGTCGATGGGGGCGACGGTGCGGCAGCACCCCGCCAGTCGCCACCTCACGACGGGTGGCGCGGCGCTTTCCACCGCAGCCACCTGGGTGCAGGTGATGGTGCTGGCCACAGCACTGTCTCCCCCCGCGGCACGAACACTTGCGCCGGTGGTGGGTGCCGGTTTGTTGGGCGCGGTGGTGTCGAGTGCGGTGCTGCTCTGGCTTGCGGGCCGGCAAGCGGCCAGCGACAAGCCGCCTTCGCGCCACGCCGGCGCGCTCAGCTTGCCGGCGGCCCTGCTGATCGCAGCGCTGCTCACGGTGGTGACCGTGGCCGTCACATCGGCGCAACGTCACTTCGGTTCGGTGGGCGTGATGAGCGGTGCGGCGTTCGCCGGCCTGGTCGATGCCCATTCACCGGTGGCGTCGTTGTGCGCCTTGTTTGCCGGAGGTGGCTTGACCACGCGTGAGCTGGTGGTGGGCGTGATGTTGGCCATCTCGGCCAACAGCGTCACACGCGTGGTGACCGCCTTTGTCGCGGGCGGTGGCCGCTATGGCGCGAGCTTGGCGGCCGTGCTGCTGGCAGGCTTGTCGAGCGCCTGGGCTGCAGCGTACTGGGTCGGTTGACGGGCCTTTGTGGGATTTATCAGTCCCGGCCCCGCACCAGCAGCACCGGCACCGGCGCCACACGCACCACCTGCTCGGCATCGCTGCCCAGCGCAGCACGGCGCAAGCCACGCCGCCCATGGGTGCCCAGCACGATGAGGTCGGCCTGGCACTGGTTGGCCTGCTCGACGATGACGTCGGCCACGCGGCCCCCCACGCTCTCGATGAGCAAGGTGTCCACCGCCACACCCTCTGCCTTGGCGCGTTCGGCCGAGGTGCGAAGAATGGCGACTCCGGCGTCTTTCAGCAGCCGTGCCAGGTCGGCCGAGTAGGTGGAATACTCCTGGATGTTGCTCACGAACATGAGTTCGTCCACCACGTAGAGCAGCCGAAGTGCGCCGCCGGTGAGCCCGGCGAGCTTGATGGCTTCGTCGAGCCCCTGCAGCGAGGTGTCGCTTCCATCCACGGGAACGAGAATGCGTTGGTACATTGAGCCACTCCTGTCGTATCGGCTACGAGTGTGCCCCGGGGCACCTTCAGAAGGTTGACCGCCATCAATGACAGAGGAATGTCAGTCTTGCGAGGTACCCTTCAGCTCTTGACGCGCCACCCAGCCCTTATCACCCACCGCCTGTGACACCGACCCACATTGCCGTTCTCGACGACGAAGTCGATATCACCCAACTGCTGGGTAACTACCTGAAGACCCACGGCTTTCGCGTGAGCCAGCTGCACTGCGGGCGCGC
>JACMKW010000420.1 GCA_014379885.1 Rhizobacter sp. | reverse complement strand
GTGTCGAGCCGCTGTGCGGCCTCGGCCGATGTGTTCGTGCGCTCGGCCGCCGCCTGCCACGCAGACACGCTCGCTTGTGGGTCTGCCGCCAAGGCAGCGGGCTGCTCGTGCTTGTCTCGTGCAGCCTGCAGCCGGTCGGAACCCTCTTGAGCAGGGTCATTGCGAAGGCCCTGGCCTGCGTTGGCTTCGATCAGGCCACGGGCTACGCCTTTGGTGGTTTGCAAACCTTGTTGTGCAGCGGTGCCGGGCTTGCCGGTATCGTGCAGGTCAGCCTGGCCATGCACAGCGCCTTGTGCAACAGCGGCCTGCGGGGGCTGCGCAGGAGTCGCAGGCAAATTCAGGGCGGCCAGCCACTCGGCCAGCACCGAGTCAACGGGTTCGTTGCCAGCCGCGTCGGTCTTGTCGCTGGAGGCTTTGGTTTGTTCGGTCGCCGGTCCAGCGGCGCGGGGCGTTTTTGTCTTGTCGGTCTTGTCGGCTTTGTCGGCCTTGTGCGACGA
Source organism: Rhizobacter sp. (assembly GCA_014379885.1). The sequence goes on along the minus strand of JACMKW010000420.1, from coordinate 10,165 downwards.
ACGTTCTGCAGCCTGTGGTGCACCAGCAGGGCGCTTTGCAGCAGGCTGTGGCGTGGCGGCTTCATCGGCTGGCGCGGCAGCCACGGCAGGCTCGGAAGCCTCCTGCGTCATGGCCTGGCGGTGGCTGAGCATCTGGGCAAAGGCTTTCGGCTGAGGCTGCGCAAGCGGCGGTGTGGCAGCTTGCGGTGCAACGGGCGCGGTGAACGACGAAATGGAAGGTGTCATGGCGGGCGGTGGGTTCAGTTCGAACGCGTGGGGTCACACGGCCGGTGACAGCGGGCGCTGCTGCAGCTGGCTCCAGGCTGCGCGGGACGCGTATTCATCGGTCTGCTTCTGGTCACGGCGGTCGGCCACCTGGCGCAGCTCGTGCAGGCGGCGCTCCAGCAGCTTGCGCACCGAGGCCACACGCAGCTCCTGGTCGCGCAAGCCTTCGCGTGACTGTTCCAGCCGCAGCGCGGCATGGCCTGCGATCTGATGTTGCTGGTCGATGGCTTGCCCCAGGCGGGCGCTGAAGCCTTGGTAGCACTGCAAGATGTCGATCGAGCTCTTGCGGCTGAACTGCTCACGAAAGCGCGCTTCGTATTCGCTGCGGTAGGCCAGCAGTTGCTCGGCCTGTGACTGGGCCGCCACATGCGCTTCGTTCGCACGCTGCATGGCGGCCAGCGCGTCGTCGCGCTCGCGTTCGGCCTGGCCCAGCAAAGCCATCAAGGGGTCGAGAGAAGGGTTGTTGGTACTCATGGGTCAAGTCCGTATGAAAGTGTTCGTGCGACCGGGCATCACTGACTCCGTTCGCCCTGAGCCTGTCGAAGTGCCAGCGCGGCGGCACGCGCCAGCTTCGACAGGCTCAGCCCGAACGGAACAGGGGGTATCACTCATGCTCGAAGGTCTCGGTAGAGAAATCAATTCCCCAACACACCGCGCAGTTCGCGCAGGCTTTGGGGCAACGAAGCGGGCTGGTGCATGTCTTGCTGCAGCAGTTGCGTCATTTGCGGGTGCAGGCGCACGGCGGTGTCAAGCTCGGCATCGTGGCCGGGCGTGTAGGCACCCAGCTGGATCAGGTCGCGTGCCTTGTTGTGCTTGGCGTGCAGCTGGCGAAAGCGCCGTGCGGCCTCGATGTGTTATTGCGGGCTCTCGTTGTTCATCACACGCGAGATCGAACGTTCGATGTCGATGGCCGGGTAGTGCCCCGCCTCGGCCAGCTCGCGCGAAAGCACGATGTGGCCGTCAAGAATGCCTCGCGCCGCATCGGCAATCGGGTCTTGCTGGTCGTCGCCTTCGCTCAGCACGGTGTAAAAGGCGGTGATCGAGCCCACGCCGTGCATGCCGTTGCCGCTGCGCTCCACCAGCTGCGGCAGCTTGGCAAAACAGCTGGGCGGGTAGCCTTTGGTGGCCGGTGGCTCGCCGATGGCCAATGCAATCTCGCGCTGCGCCATCGCATACCGTGTGAGCGAATCCATCAGCAGCAGCACGTGCTGGCCGCGGTCGCGAAAGTGTTCGGCAATGGCCGTGGCGTAGTTGGCGCCCTGCATGCGAGTGAGCGGCGGGGCATCGGCCGGTGCGGCCACCACCACCGAGCGGCGGATGCCTTCTTCGCCCAGGATGTCTTCGATGAATTCCTTGACTTCACGGCCACGCTCGCCGATCAGGCCGACCACGATCACGTCGGCTGCGGTGTAGCGAGCCATCATGCCCAGCAGCACCGACTTGCCGACACCAGTGCCGGCGAAGAGGCCGATGCGCTGGCCGCGGCCCACGGTGAGCATGGCGTTGATGGCACGCACGCCGGTGTCGAGCGGTTGACGGATCGGGTCGCGGTCCATCGCGTTGATGGCGCGGCGGATCAGCGGCTCCTTGTGCACATGGTTGAGCGGGCCCTTGCGGTCAATCGGGTGGCCATGGGAGTCGATCACACGCCCGAGCAGCCCATCACCGACCGGCAGGTGCTGTGTGCGGTCTTCGCCCCGGCGCCAAGGGTGGTAGGCGGCACCGAGTTGCATCGGCACGATGGGCGACGGGCGCGGCACCACGCGGGCACCACTGGCCAGGCCTTGCACGTCGCCAGTGGGCATGAGGTAGGCGCGGTCGCCGGAGAAGCCCACCACCTCGGCCAGCACGGGGGGCTGGCCGTCGACGCGGTGGTCGTCCATGTGGATCTGGCACACCGAGCCCACGGGCACGCGGATGCCGGCGGCCTCCAGCACCAGGCCGGCCACGCGCACGAGGGTGCCTTGTGTTTCAAGCGCCACGGGTTCGGCCGCAAAGGTCTGCATGTCGGCCAGGTAGCGGCGCCACTTGTCGGCCGCTTTTTCGGCGGCCACCAGGGCCTGTGCTTCGAGCGGCGAGTTGTTCATGGTTCGATGGCCTCGTCGTCATCGGCAGCCGGCTTTGCACCGTTCCAAGCTTCGTCACAACCCAGCGACGCGGCCGCACGGCGCCAGCGCGCCTCCAGGCTGGCATCGATCACACCGATGTCTGACTCGACCACACAGCCACCGCGCGTCACGGCTGCATCGGCCAGCAAGCGAGCACCGCGCGCGGCCAGCACATCGGCAGCACCTTGTGCCACCAGGGCGTGGTCATCGGGGTGCACGCGCAGCGTGATGTGGTGGGCGCTCAGCAAAAGCGTGTCGACCGCTTCTTGCGCCACGGCCGCCACAAGTTCGGGGCGCTGCACCAGCTCGCTGCGCACCATCTGGCGCGCAAGATGGGTGGCCGACACAGCCAGTGCACGGGCCATGTCTTGCTGCAAGGCGTCGAGCTGCTGGTTGTAGGACTGGGTGAGCGAACCGATCTGCGCGGTGACCTGCGAGGCGAAACTTTGTTTGAACCCTTCGAGCGCCACCAAGCCATCACGGTACCCATCTTGGTAGCCAGCACTGCGGGCGGCGCGCACCTGCGCAGCCAGCTCTTCAGCGGGTGATGGCTTGGGCGGTGCAGGTGGGGGTGGCGGTTCGGCGCGTTGCAGCGGCGAGGCCTGCGTTTCATCGCCCCCCGACAGCGCACCCGGCTTCCAGGCGGCAAAGGAGTTGAGCTCTTCGCGCGGAATGAAGCGGCTGTAGGGCGTGGCCGGTTTGGCCGCACCTTCCTTGGTGCTGCCTCCCGGTGGTGGCGCGGGCCGCATTGGTTTAGAGGAATTCATCGTCGCCGCCGCCGCCGAGCACGATCTGGCCTTCGTCGGCCAGGCGTCTCACGATCTTCAGCATTTCTTTCTGCTCGGCCTCGACCTCGCTCACGCGCACCGGGCCGCGGCTTTCCAGGTCTTCGCGCAGCGTCTCGGCAGCGCGGGTCGACATGTTGCGGAAGACCTTCTCGCGCATCTCCGGCGTGGCGCCCTTGAGCGCAATCACCAGCGATTCGGACTGCACTTCCTTCATCAGCAGCTGGATGCCCTTGTCGTCAATCTTCTCCAGATCGTCGAACGTGAACATGTTGTCCATGATCTTCTGGGCGAGCTCGTTGTCGGCTTCGCGGATGTAGTCGAGCACCGCGGTCTCGACGCTCGCACCCATCAGGTTGATCATTTCGGCGGCCGTCTTCACACCGCCCAGCGAGGCCTTGCGCAGCTTGTCGCCACCGGCCAGCACCTTGCTCATGACTTCGTTCAGGTCTTTGAGCGCATTGGGCTGAATGCCGTCGAGCGTGGCCACGCGCACCAGCACTTCGTTGCGCTGCCGCTCGGTGAAGCACTTGAGCACGCCCGCGGCCTGGTCAAAATCGAGGTGCACCAGGATGGCGGCCACGATCTGCGGGTGTTCGTTGCGCAGCAGCTCGGCCACCGAGGTGGCGTCCATCCACTTCAGGCTTTCGATGCCACTCACGTCGCCGCCTTGCAAGATGCGGTCGATCAGCAGATTGGCCTTGTCGTCGCCCAGCGCCTTGCGCAGAACGGCTTTCACGTATTCGTCGGTGTCGGTCACGAGCATGCTTTGCTCGGAGGCCACGACTGCAAACTTCTCCAGCACGCTCTCGACCTTGTCGCGAGGGATGCTTTTCATCCTGGCGATGGTTTCGCCCAAGCCCTGCACCTCCTTGGGCGTGAGGTGTTTGAACACCTCGGAGGCTTCTTCCTCGCCGAGCGACATCAGCAGAATCGCTGCGTCTTCGAGACCTTGTGCGTCCATGCTGTTCTCTTATGCCTTGAGCGTGTCGCCGTTCACCCAGCCGCGCACGATGCTCGCCACCGCGGTGGGGTTCTCTTTCGCGAAGGCACGCGCACTGTGTAGGTGGGCGCTGACCTTGGGCGACTCGATGCGCAAGAATTCTTCCGGTACAACAGGCAGTACCTCCTGGTCACCCACCGTGGCGTTGAGCGTGTTGCCACGCGCATCGGTCAATGCGGGCTGCGCAGCTGCCTTGAGCGCCGGGCGGATCAGCACGAACACGATCACCAGGGCCACCAGGGCCAGGGCGGCCGGCACGGCACCGGCACGCAACATGTCGACGGTTTGCGGCTGCTTCCACAGCGGCGTGTCGTCTTTCTGGATGGCTTCGATCTTGAAGGGGGCGTTGATCACCTTGACCGAGTCACCGCGGTCTTGTTTGAAGCCGATGCTTTCGCGCACCAGCACGTTGAGTTTTTCCAGCTCGTCAGAGGTGAGCGGCACCACGCTGGTCTTGCCCTTGGGGTCGGTGGTGCTGCGGTGGTTCACCACCACGGCGGCATTGAGGCGCTTCACGGTGCCAGTGGCGTTGCGCGTCACCTTCACCGTTTTGTCGACTTCGTAGTTGGTCACCGCATTGCGGCTGCTGTTGCTCTGGCCACCTGCGCCGCCGCCTTGGGCTGTTTGCAGCGGCTGTGAAGCGCCCGTCAGTGGTGCCGTCGCGGCCACCGGCGGTTGGTTGGAGGTGGCACCGGGGATGCCGGTGGCACCGGCACCGTTGCTGCCGTTCTGCTCGCTGTTTTGCATGCTGCGCACAGTGGCCTGTGCAGCGGCGCCTTGGTTGGGCTTGAACTCTTCGGAGGTCGATTCGGTTTGTGAAAAATCGACGTCGGCCGTGACCTGGGCACGCAGGTTGTCGCGGCCCACCACCGGCTCCAGGATGTCGAGGATGCGCTTGTTGTAGCTCGCCTCGATCTGGTTCACGTATTGGAGCTGCTGCGCGTCGAGCCCGGCGCCCGAGGAGGTGTCACTTGCACCCGAGAGCAAGGTGCCGGTCTGGTCGAGCACGCTCACCGCCTTGGGGTTCATCTCCGGCACGCTGCTGGACACCAGATGCACGATGCCGGCGACCTGAGCGCGGTCGAGTGTGCGGCCGGGGTAGAGCGAGAGCATCACAGAGGCACTGGGCTTTTGCTGTTCGCGGAAGAACCCATTCTGATTGGGCAGCGCCAGGTGCACGCGTGCGTTTTGCACGGAAGGCATGGCCGTGATGGAGCGGGTGAGCTCGCCTTCGAGGCCGCGCTGGAAAGTGAGGCGTTCCTGAAATTGTGTCTGGCCGAAACGCGCGCCATCCATCAGCTCATAGCCCACCACCGAGCCCTTGGGCAGGCCGGCAGAAGCGAGCTTCAGGCGCAGGTCGTGAACTTGTGCCGCCGGCACCAGGATGGCCGAGCCGCCTTCAGAGTGGCGGTAGGGCACGTTCATCTGCGAGAGCTGGGCAATGATCGCGCCACCGTCTTTGTCGGACAGGTTGGCGTACAGCACCTTGTAGTCACCCTGGCTGCTCCACAGCGTGATGGCGGCCAGCACCGCGATCAGCGCCGCAATGCCCACGCCCAGGCTGATGCGGCTCTTGACCGGCAACGCCACCAAGCGCGCGCCGAAGCCGGCCGTGGTGGCTAACTGGTTGGGGTTGGCAATAGCGACCGCGTTGTCCATATTGATGGGATGTCGTCCATTAACGAGCAGGCAAAGACCGCCCGAATGGGAACGATTATTTGGAAACTTGAGGGGGCAGGATGGGCCGAACAGGCTCCCAAACAGCGGCCAGTTCCAGACATCCCTGCTTACATAAACCCCTAAAGTTCTGTTCCATGGACGTCACCCTCAAACCCTTCAACTTCGCTCAAGCCGCCGCCCGCGCCGGCCTGGGAACGAACGGCATGCCGCTGGTCAACGCCGGCAAGCAGGTCAACGGGGCGGGCTTCCAGCAGCAGCTCACACAAGCGCTGCGTGCAGTGAGCGACAGCCAGAACCAGGCGGGTGAGATGCAAAAACAGGTGCAGATGGGCAACCCCACCGTCAGCCTGGAAGAAACCATGGTGGCCATGCAAAAGGCGCAGATCGGTTTCCAGGCCACGCTGCAGGTGCGCAACAAACTGGTTCAGGCGTACTCGGAAATCATGAACATGCAGGTGTGATGTGGGCGGGCCGGTTTTCCGGCCACACGCCTGCTTGCGCTGAGAATGTGTTCCCTGCCGAACACTGCCAGGTTCGCCTGGGCACGCCATGCGCCTCATCAGCATCACCGACCTCAGCGCGAGCGACATTCGCTCGATCTGGGCGAGCGCCACCGCACCTGTCACGCGCAAAGAGGGCACGGTCGCGTGGTCGTTCGAAGGCAACGGCGTGCGCACCCGCACCACCTTCATCCAGGCCTTTCGTGACCTCGGCCTGGCGTGCACCGAGCTGCCGAACCTGCTGAAGTCAACCGAGCGGGTGTGTGACCTCGCCGGCTACCTCGATCCGTTCTACGACCTGTACGTGGTGCGCGAATCCAACCACACGCGGTTGCAGGAATTCGCCCTGGCCTCACGCCGCCCGGTGGTCAACGCCATGTCAAGCGCGGGCCACCCTTGCGAGGTATTGGCCGACGCGTTCGCCGTTGAATCGTTGCTGGGGCCGTTGCAGCAATTGCAAATCGGCTTGTGGGGGCCACCCACCAACGTGCTGCGGTCGTGGCACGACCTGGCCTCAGTGCTGAGGTTCACGGTGCATCACTTCTGCCCCACCGAATTCCATGCGCAACACGATCAGGTGCGCTTCAGTGCGTTGCCCGACACGCGACTCGATCTGCTGGTCACCGATGGTTGGCCGCAAGACTTCAGCAACCCAGCCTGGTCACTCACCACTGAACACATGGCTCGCCTCGGGCAGCCGCGGCTATTGCCGACACCGCCCTTCAGCATTGGCAAGGAGCTGGGTTTCGACCCCGTGCCGACAAGGCATTTCTTGGGCTACGAGCAAAAGCGTGCGCTGCTCAGCGTGCAACGGGCGATCCTCACGCACCTGAGGGGGTGAGCCTCTGGGCCGCGCTTGCGTTTTGTGCTCAACCCAGCACGCTGGCTTCAGAACACGGTGATGCAAGCCACGTCGCTCGTTGACACGAGCACGCCAGCGCGGTCGAAGCCCGCCACGTCGTAGCAGTAATAACCATCGAACTGAACCGAAGCGTCGATCAGGGTGACTGCATCGACCCGCGCAAGTGTGCGGGCATTGCGACGTACCACGAAGCTCGCGGCTTCCGGGTCGTCGCTCCAGTCGATCTGGACGGCCTCCGGGCCGACGCGAGTCAGCACGATGTCCAATTCTGCGAGGGGCGGCGGTGGCGGTGGCGGGGCGTCGACCACAACGTCGACACTGCCGCCGCAACCGGCAAGCACCACAAGACAAACCAGCGCTGCGGCGCGACGCAAGGGGAGAGTGAACGAAAGGTTTCGCATGCTTGACCTCTTCATTTGGCGGCCGCCAACTTGGCAGCAACTGAGACCTGCGATGAGCTCACGTAGAGAAGAGGCTGCACGGATGTTGGAGCGCTCAATTCGAGGGTGACGAACCTGTCAAAGCGGCTCGAAGTCGGCAGGTTTGCGAGAACGGAATATGGAGGTAGCGCATCGCTTGCCAAGGAACCCGGCGCGCCGCGCAGGTCGGGTCGGTTGGGCGAGTGGTTACTTTGAACCCAGCTGAAACGAAGAATGCCAGCCGGGGTTGCCAACCATGATTTCACCCTGATCGATTCCCGATCAGGAAACCCCAGGCCACCGTCGCTCACGACCAGCTCGGCGTTTTCCAGGGGCAACGAAATGGTCGTCGCCCCGATGGTCAGTTGGATCGCCCGGAGGGCACCGCTGTAGCGCCCCACATCGTGGTCGGGGTCAGTGTCCGGCGCGTTGTCTTCATAGCGCAACTGGAACGACCAGACGCCTGACAAAAGATCAGTCTTGGAGAACGCCGTTTCTTGCGGCACCTTGGCAAGTCGGTCCACAGACAAGGGCTTGAAACTGCCAGTGCCCGCGATCTCGATGCCCGCGGCGGCACAGGGCACGGCAACACCGAGTGCGGCAGAGAGCGCGCAGACGATCGGAATGAACTGTCGAAAACGGCTGCGCTGCGTCAGGTCTCGCCGGACCTCGCGATGTACGTGTTGTGGCATGGTTGACCATCCCTGCGTTTGCTTCGATGAGGTGTCAACGCTGCCCGCCGCTGGGGGTTGACGTCGCGACCATTGCAAATGCAAATGCAAATGCAAATGCAAATGCAAATGCAAATGCGGGTTGCCTTGAACGCAGGCTCTCTATCTCGACACCTGAGTAGTGGCATTGCTCAGCTGCACCTTTGGCCAACGGCGCCTGGCGTCGAAACAGGCCCTCGTTATCATCGAATGCCCCGGCACACACAGAGGAGCCCGCCATGCCCACCTACCTGCGAACCCTGATGCTTTTCGGCCTGCTTGCGTCGGCCACTGCAAGCGCCTCGGCCGGCGCGTCCGAAGCCGCCAGTTCCGTCGCGACCAAAGCCTCCGCAGTGGCCGTGAAGGTGGAAGGTGCCGTCAAGCGCGGCGCGCACACCGCGGGCAACGCCGTGGAGCGTGGTGTCAAGACGGCGGCCAGTGCGGTGGGGCGAGGCGCGTCGGCCGCGGGCACCGCCATCGAAAGAACCGCCCGCAAGATCGGCCTGCCGGCATCGGGCCCCGCTTCATCACCCTGAAGGCCGTGCCCACAAATGGACAACCACCCTTCCCCGCAAACTGTGGTCCAGCGCCAACTGGACGCCTACAACGCCCGCGATCTGGAGGCCTGGCTGGCCACCTACGCCGAAGACGCACAACAGTTTGAACACCCCGCGAAACTGGTGGCCCAGGGCCACGCCGAGATGCGCACCCGCACGGCGCCGCGCTTCGCCGAACCCAACCTGCATGCCAGGCTGATCCAGCGTTCAGTGATGGGCAACGTGGTGATCGACCACGAAGAAGTGACACGCACCTTTCCAGAAGGCCCGGGCCGCATCGAGCTGGTGTGCGTCTACCAGGTGCGTGGCGGAAAGATCCAGACCGGATCGTTCGTGTTTGGAGAGAAGACGCTGGATGCGCAGCCTTGCGCGAGCGCAAAACCTGCCCGATGACCGCGAGCGACCGCGTCATCGTGGCGCTCGACTTCGACACGAACGCGCAGGCGCTGCGTCTGGTCGCGTTGCTGGGTGATGAAGCCAGCTTCTACAAAGTAGGCCTGCAACTGCTCACCGCCGAGGGCCCGGCCCTGGTGCGGCAACTGGTGGCCCAGGGCAAGCAAATCTTTCTCGACCTGAAGCTGCACGAGATACCCCACTCGGTGGCGGGCGCGGTGGCCGCCGCCGGGGCGTTGGGTGTGAGCATGGTCACAGTGCACGCCATGGGCGGTTCAGCGGTGTTGCGCGCGGCGGTGGAAGCGGCGCGTCCCTTCCCTCGCCTGCGGGTGCTGGCGCTCACCGTCATCACCAGCCTGCACAACGATGACCTGGCAGAACTCGGCATTGCCGCCCGTGTCGACGAGCAGGTAACTCGCCTCGCGCAGCTTGCCGCCGCCGCGGGCTGCCACGGCGTGGTGGCCTCGCCGCAAGAGGCGGCGCGGTTGCGGGCTCAGTTACCGCACGGGATGTTGATCGTGACCCCCGGCACACAACTGCCCGGTGACGCGCCCACCGACCAGGCACGCACCGCCACGCCTGCTGAAGCCTTTCGCGCCGGGTCGACCCACCTTGTCATTGGCCGTGCCATCGCGCACGCCGCTGATCCGAAGGCGGCCTTCCTGTCCGTCTGCGCTGCAGCCCCGCACGTTTGATCGCGCCACACTCGGTTGCAGTCTGCGCGCCGGTTCATGCCCACAATGCGGCTAGGAGCCTGTCGGACTTGGGACGTCGAAGCGAAATTGGGCCCCAGCAAGGACAGTTTTTGCCGGGTTTGCAGGCCCATAGCCGTAGCTATGGGACAAAAAGCCGGTGAAAAATGGACTGCTGCGGCCCAATTGCAG
>JACMKW010000419.1 GCA_014379885.1 Rhizobacter sp. | reverse complement strand
GCGCGTGCAATGCTGCATCAGCACATCGGGCGCGCCCTTGGTGATGACGACCATTGCGTCGCCCTGCTCATGGTCGCGCTCGATGCTCGACATCATCTTGCGGTCCGAGGTGAACGGTATCTCGCCGACTCGCTCGAACCGCCGTTCGCGCCGTTCGTGCACACCGAGCTTGCGCTCGGCCACCAGGAAGGCGGCTTCGGTGGGGTCGCCGTGGATCTCCCACTCGCCATTGGGCTGCTGGCGCAGGTCGGCATTGCTGGCCAGGCTGCCGCCGCTCAACACCACGATGTGCTCCGAGCGCAGGGCGCCTTCGCCCAGCTCGCTGCCCTGGTGCTCGACGCGCCCTTGCGGTGCGTAGCCCACTCCGGTGACGTCGCTCGCGCCCGAGGCCGTCATCACACGGCCGATGGTCATCTCCGAACGGGTCAGTGTGCCGGTCTTGTCGGAGCAGATCACCGAAGCCGCCCCGAGTGTCTCGACCGACGACAGCTTCTTGACGATGGCATGGCGAGCGGCCATGCGCTGCACGCCGAGCGCGAGCACCACCGACAGGATCGCCGGCAGCCCCTCAGGCACCGCTGCCACGGCCAGCGACACCCCCAGCAGCAGCACCGTGATGACATCTGATGCCGTGCGGATGTCTGACAGCAACAAGACGGTGGTCACCACGATGGTCGCGATGAGCATGACCGCCACGCCCAGCATGCGGCCGATGCGGGCCACCTCTTGCTGCAAGGGTGTGGGTGTTTCGACCGTGGCTTCGAGCAGCTCGGCGATGGCGCCCATCTCGGTGCCCATGCCGGTGGCCGTGACCACGGCGCGCGCCGTTCCTTGTGCCACCGCCGTGCCCTTGAACACCATGGCGGCCCGCTCGGCCAGCGGCGCGGGCGTGCTCAGCGTGGCGGCGTCTTTGGTCACCGCTTCGCTTTCACCGGTAAGCGAGGCTTCTTGTACCCGCAGCGAGGTGGCGCGCAGCAGCCTGGCATCGGCACCGACGGCGTCGCCCTCGTTGAGCACCAGCACATCGCCACGCACCAGCTGCGCGCTGGGAACCCGTTGCTCCTTGCCATCACGCAACACGGTGGAGGTCACGGCGGTCATGCGTGCCAGTGCCGCCACGGCGTTCTCGGCGCGGGCCTCTTGCACATAGCCAAGCAGGGCGTTGAGCATCAGCACCAGCGAGATCACCAGCGCGTCGACCGGCCAGCCGTTGCGGCCCTCGATCAACCAGGCCACGAGTGCGATGGCCACGGCCACGAGCAGCAGCAGCACCAGGGGGTCTTGAAACTGCGCCAGCACACGGCGCCAGGTGGGGCGGGGTGGCGCTGCCTGCAGTTCGTTGGGGCCGTCTTGTGTCAGCCGCCGCGCGGCCTCCTGTGCCGTGAGCCCCAGCGTGGTGTCAACCCCGAGGGCGTGGGCCAGGGCCTCGGCGTCTTGCAGCGACGGGTCACCGAGCGGCGGTGGCGGCGTCAAGTGCTCAGCCCAGGGTGGCGAGCTGGCGCGCAAGCGACTTGTCGTTGAACAGCCACTGCCCGGGCAAGAGCCGCAGGCCCTTGTCACTGGGCCATACCAGGGTGGGCACACCGTGCACGCCAATGGACTTCATGACCCGCAGCGCACGGGCGATGCGCTTTTCGGTGGCGCGGGGCAGCTTGGGGTCGGCCAGGCGGGCGAGCCAGGCTTCGGGCTCTTCACCCAGGGAGGCCGCAAGCGCCAGGGCGATGACGTCGCGGTTGCAGATGTCGCGCCCGGCCACGAAGCGCTCGCGCTGCAGGGCGTGCAGCGCATCGAGCTCGCGAAGCACGTTCCACTGCGACACGGCGGTCAGCGCCTCGGTGGCGGGGCCGCTGTCGAACGGCAACTCGGGGTTGGCGAGCACCTTGCGACGGTACACATCGCTGAAACGTTGGCCGCTCATGGCGGTGACGCGTGCATCGGCCTGCTCGATGTGCTGCGCCATCACGGCGTCAATGCGTTTGTTGGGGTCACCTGCAAACAGGCCGCTGGGCACCGGTTCGACGATGCAGCCCCCCAGATCGGCCAGCCCATGGATGGCGGGCATGGCGCCGTAGCACCAGCCGCAAAAGGGGTCGTAAAGGTATATCAGATGGTCGATCGCCATCCAGTCAGTATGCGACAGTGAAACGCTTCTTCAAGTGC
>JACMKW010000418.1 GCA_014379885.1 Rhizobacter sp. | reverse complement strand
TGCTGCCGCCGCGCCCAAGCGCTCGTGGATGGGCCCGATCGCGGGAATTGCCGCCGGCCTGGGCATCGCCGCCCTGATGAGCCACCTGGGTATGGGCGCCGCCATGGGCAACATCCTGACCATGCTCCTGCTGGGTGTGGCCGCCTTCTTCCTGGTGCGATTCTTGATGCGCCGTTTCGGGCCGAACGCCGGGGCGCGCAACAACCTGAATGCACCACAAGGCATGCAGTTCGCCGGCGCCGGGCCCCAGTTGAACAACGCACCGGCCTTCGGCTCGGGCAGCGCCGCCGCACCCGTGGGCGTGATGGAGCCGAGCCTGGCCCCGGTTGTGGGCAACCTGCCCGCTGGTTTTGACGCGCCTGCCTTCGAGCGCATCGCCAAGCTCATTTTCATTCGCATGCAAGCGGCCAACGACTCCGGCAACCTCAACGACCTGCGCCATTTCGCGACGCCCGAGATGTTTGCCACCTTCCGGCTTGATCTGCAAGACCGCAAGGCGAACACGCAGCAAACCGATGTGGTGCAACTCAACGCCCAGGTGCTCGAATTTGTGCAAGAAGTCGACAACCAGATCGTCAGCGTGCGCTTCCATGGCCTGATCCGCGAAGAAAAAGATGCGGCCACGACCACGTTTGACGAAACCTGGCACTTGGTGAAGCCGGTTGACGGCAGCCGCGAATGGGCCATTGCCGGAATTGCACAGACCGACCAGGCCTGAGTGCTGCCCTGGCCAGCGGCTAGGGCTGGCTGCTCCAGCCCAGCAACTCGGCCAGCCTGCGTGTGACCCACTGGGCTTCGGCGGCATTCACGCCCGCCGGGCCCGCCAGCAAACCGGCGCCAATGCGCTCCAGCACGTCGGCTTCGGTGATGCCCAGCTCCCACAACCGGCTTTGCGCCGTTTCGGTCAGCATGCTCGCGAGGTCTTCACAGAACTCGTAGCGCTGCTGAATGTCGGCCCGAGACGCATTCGGCTTGATGCGCCCCGGCGCCACGAACAGCGCAATGAACGACGGCGGGATCTCGATCTGGTTGTCGTCAGAGCTCACACCGCACCGGCCTCGCGCGGCCGCTCGTTGAACTGCCAGATGCGCCCACCATCCACCACCAGGTCATGGCAGTTGACGAAGCTGCCTTCGTCGCTCGCAAGAAACAGCGCCGCATTGGCAATGTCATCGGCCACCCCCGATCGCGGCGTGGGCGTGGCGTGCGCCAGGTTGACTTGAAGTTTCGCCAGGCGCTTCTGGTTCACCTCATCAGTGGCGGTGCTGGCACCACCCCAGAAGATGGGCGTGGCAATGGCACCCGGCGAGATGGAGTTGACACGAATACCCTGCGGCCCCAGCTGCACCCCCATCAAGCGCGTGAGGTGGCTTACTGCCGCCTTGGCGCACGAGTACAGCATGGCGCCTTGCGCCAGGCGGTGCGCCGCAATGCTGGAGTTGTTGATGATGCTGCCCCCGCCGTTGCCCGCCATCACGCGAGCCGCATGCTTGATGCCGAAGAGCGCGCTGCCAAACAGCAGGCTCATCGCGTAGTCGACCTCCTGCTCGGTCACCGTGTCCAGCGCGCCCGGCGCGTTGCCACCGGCGTTGTTGAACATGCAGTCGAGCCGGCCGAAACGGGCCTGGGCCGTGTCGGCCAGCGCGGCAATGTCAGCCTCGTTCATCACATCGGCGGTCTGGAACAGCACACGCTCGCCAAGTTCTTTCGCCAAGGCATCACCCCGCTCACGGCTGCGCCCGGCGATCACCAAGGTAGCGCCCTCGGCCGCAAAACGGCGCGCCGTGGCTTCGCCAATGCCGCTGGTGGCGCCTGTGATGATCGCGACCTTGCCCTGCAGTCGGTTGCCCATGAATGTCTCCGGAATGTGAATGTGCAAGGGTGGCAGCCTACTGCACCCGCGCAAGCGCCAAACCGGCGATTTCCTACAGCCGCGGGGGAACTGGGGTGCCAACATCGTCTCCAATCGATCTGACACCTCCCACCGCCGAAGGAACCCTCGATGGCATCACCCCTGCGTACTCTGGCCTGGCTGCCGCTGGCCGCGCTGCTTCTCGCTCCGCTTCTGATCGGCAGCGCAAAGGCGCAGACGGCTGACTCGGCCACGGCCTTGCGCGAGCGCCATGCCCAGCTGGCGGCCCAAATGGAGAACACGCCCTTCCAGCGGCCGGTGGTCTTGCAGAGCAGCGAAACCGGCGACCAGCTGCAAGGCAGCATCGACGCCGTGGTGGCGCAGCCTTTTGCCGTGGCACGCGAGCACCTGCAGCGCCCGGCAGCGCTGTGCGAAATATTGATGCTGCAGATCAACACCAAGCAGTGCACCGTGGCCGGCAACGTGCTCGACGTGCGCATCGGCCGCAAGCACGACCAGCCACTGGCAGACGCCTACCGCGTGGCTTTCAGCGTGCAGCCCCAGGCGTCGAGCACCGACTACATGAACCTGAGGCTCGGCGCCGACACCGGCCCGTTCTCGACCCGCGACTACCGCATGCAACTCCAGGCCATTCCCATCGAGGGCGGCAGCAAGACCTTTCTCCACCTGCATTACTCATACGGCATCGGCCTCACGGCCCGGCTGGCGATGCAGGGCTACCTGGCCACGCTGGGCGCCGGCAAGGTGGGTTTCACGCGCACCGGCAGCACGGGCTACATCGGCGGTATGCGCGGCGCGGTGGAGCGCAACACCATGCGCTACTACCTGGCCATCGATGCCTATCTCGCCTCGCTGGCGGCACCGCCCGCGCAGCAGCGCGCGCAGCGCCTGGAAACCTGGTTCGCAGCCACCGAGCAATACGCTCGGCAGTTGCACGAGCTGGATCGTGCCGACTACCTGACGATGAAGCAAAACGAGTTTCGTCGCTTGAGCGGATCGATCTGAAAACCGGCCCTAGTCACCCTTGAATTGCGGCTCGCGGCGCGCGGCCATGGCGGCCACGCCTTCGCGGAAATCGGCGGTCTGAAAGTGCTGGTTCTGCGCGACGCTTTCGCGCGCCACGGCCACACGCAGCTGCTCCACCAGGCCTTGCCGCAGCGTGGCGCGGGTGGACTGCACAGCAAGCGGCGCCGAGGTGGCGATTTCGCCGGCGAGCTTTTGCGCTTCGCTGCGCACCTGGTCTTGCGGCGCCAGCATGTCGACCAGACCGATGGCACGTGCTTCTTCGCCGCCTATGCGCCGGCCGGTGTAGAAGAGAAGTGCCGCCTGTTGCGGGCCCACCAAACGCGGCAGCGTGACCGACAGGCCGAAGCCCGGGTGAAAGCCGAGCCGGTTGAAGTTGGCTGAGAACCGAGCCTCGGCACAGGTCACGCGAAAGTCAGCCACCAATGCAACGCCCAGCCCACCGCCGATGGCAGAGCCATGCACGGCCGCCACCACCGGCTTGGCGCACGCGAACATGCGGATCGCCTCGGCATACAGCGGGTTGATGCCGCGGGGGCTGCGCTGCGGCGGTGTGGCATCGCGGTTCGTGAAGTTGGCACCGGCGCAAAACGCCGTGCCTTGTGCGGCCAGCACGATGGCATGGCAACGGCGGTCTGCTTCGAGTTCTTCAAACGCATCGGCCAGTTGCTGGATGAGCGCGATGTCGAAGTAGTTGTGCGGAGGCCTGCACATTTCCACCGTGGCCACGGTGCCATCCAAAGAGACTTGTACGTCGGTTGTAGCGCTCATGCGAACTGCTTTCTGGTGAGGGCGGGCCAGAAACCGCTGGCGCGGGCGCGGATGGCCGCGCGGCCGAGCTCGGCAGCCCAGTACGCGTCGGTGCCGAATTCTTCACGCCAAGCCCAGAGGCGGCGCGTTGCAAAGTGCAGCGGGTGCTCGTGCGTGAAGCCGATCGCACCGTGCACCTGGTGCGCGATGCCACAGCCACGGGTGGCGGCTTCGCCGGCGCGCACCTTGGCCACCGCGGCGCTGAAGAGGGTGCTGCGCCAGTCGCCACCGGCGTCGAGAGTGGCCGTGAGTGCGGCCATGCGTGCGGCAGCCACGTCGCCCGCCATCAATGCAAGGTTTTGCTGGATCGCCTGGTTCCTGCCAATCGGTTTGCCGAACTGCACACGCTCACCGGCATAACGCACCGACTGTTCGAGTGCGGCCTCCAGCGCGCCGACCATCATCGCGCTGCGCGCAATGGCGCCGAGCAACCATACCGGCTGGGCGAGCGGCAACGGGTGGCGGGCGATGGCGCCGAGGCGAGCGCGCCCCAGCACCAGGCTGT